>DATDOQ010000269.1:0-7603 GCA_035293205.1 Bacteroidia bacterium | reverse complement strand
AAAAGTTGTCTTTCCCGTGCGTCGTGACACTGTCCGCGCCTTATGCAAAGCATTCAGCTCCAGCTTATCAAAAGGTTCGTCCAGTTCTTCAGGAAAAAGACCGGGACTGAGCGGGCTCAAATTAAATCCGGGCGGAATGAGAGCTGCAATCTCCTGAAATTTATTTCTATTCTGCGTGGCAAAAATTAAATCCATAGTTTGCGAAGATACTACATAGTTGCCGATCGCATTCAGGATGTTATTGCAAATCTGACGTGTTTATTTCTTGTACGCTCTGCATAACGCAGAACGCGGTATGAGGCTATGACCGGGAGTATTTTTTTATCTTGTGCCCGGAAGATATGATCGCTCAAAAGCCTGGTAAAAAGATTTCGCTCATGATAATTGGCGCCCAGAAAGCAGGCACTACATCATTGAAGAATTATCTTGGCCAGCATCCGAAGCTGTGTACGCATCCACATAAGGAATTCAGCTTTTTTCCGGATCAGGATGAATTTGCCGGAGGGTTTGAGGCTGCGCGGAAAAGATATTTCCCTGATATGCCCGACAAAACCTGGCTGCTGGCAAAAAACGCAGGGTTGTATGTGGACGAGTCTGCCCTTCAGCGGCTGCAAGCTCATAACCCGGAATGCAAGGTCATCCTTATTCTCCGAGACCCGGTTGACCGGACGTATTCTTCATTTCTCATGGAAAAAAATTATGGGGCACACAGGGAATCGTTTGATTACATCGAAGACATTGCCCGAAACGCAGACAGTGCTGACTGGCGTTATTCGGTATTTATCCGCATGGGATTTTACGCGGAACACCTGGCGCAGGTTTACAGGTATTTTCCAAAAGAAAACGTAAAAATTATCCGGTATGAACAGCTCGAAGAAGACCCGGCATTAACCTGTCAGCACGTTTTTAGCTGGATCAATGTGGATCCTACTTTTTTGCCGGATGTCAGCGTCCGTCATAACGCTACATGTGTCAGTCGCTCGCATGCTTACGGGCGGTTAATCAAACGCTTGCTTCATAACCGAAACCCGTTGAAAATGGTTGCCCGCAAAATCCTTCCCGCTCGTTTCGATTATAAGCTGGGAGAAATTTTGCGCAATATCAATAAGACAAATCAAAACTATGAGGCCGCCCCGGAAAAGAGCATTGATTTCCTGCGAAGCTTTTTTGCGCCGCATAACGAACGATTGTCTGAAATGACAGGCATTGATTTTTCAGACTGGAACCGATCAAAAAGACGGCAATGATAGAATACGAAATACGTCCGGAACGAAAATTCAGCTTTGGTTTTGCTGAATTGCGGCGACATTCGGAACTGCTGTACTTTTTTACGTGGCGGGATATTAAAGTGAAATACAAGCAGGCAGCGCTCGGTGTGCTTTGGGCGATCTTCCAGCCGCTTTTAATGATGGTCATATTTTCCTTCGCATTCCGACGATTCATTACCATCAATGACACGGTCCCCTACCCGTTTTTTGCATTCAGCGGATTGATCCTGTGGTCCGTCTTTTCTTCGGGAATAACGGGTTCAGGCAACAGCATGGTTCAGAATGCGAACATTATTAAAAAAATCTACTTCCCGCGGCTGATCATTCCTTTTTCCGCCATTCTTGTTGCGGTTTTTGACTTCCTGATGACATTGCCGGTATTGGCAGCAATGATGATTTATTACGGGATCAGCCCAGAATGGTCCAATAGCTGGATGTTACCAGTGGCTTTATTACAAACGCTTCTCGCGACGCTTGGTCCCGGTTGCCTGCTTGCCGCATTAAATGTGAAATACCGTGATTTCCGTTACATCGTTCCGTTCCTGGTTCAATTTCTTTTATTCGCAACACCGGTGATCTACCCGGAGAATCAAATCAGCCAGCGATGGATCCAGGAGCTTTTAGCAGTCAACCCGGTTTCAGGCGCGATCTCGCTATTCCGCGCATTTTTAACGGGTGTTGCGCCGGATCCTGTGCTTTGCACGATCAGTGCGGTATCAACCGTGATCTTCTTTTTCGCGGGAATATATTATTTCCGTAAAACCGAATCTTATTTCGCTGACCTGGCCTGATGAAACCCATCCTAGAAATAAAATCGGTTACCAAAAAATTCCGTCTCCTGCATGAGCAGCAGCCTTACCTGAGCCTGCGTGATTCGCTGATGAAACTTTTCAAAAGGAACGGTTCGACGCAGGAAGAATTTCTGGCGCTTGACAATGTTTCTTTCAATGTGATGCCAGGGGACTCCATCGGAATTATTGGAAAAAACGGCGCGGGGAAATCGACCTTGCTGAAGGTTCTTTCGCAGATCACCCCGCCTTCGGAAGGAAGGATAATCGTTCGCGGACGCATCGCCAGCCTGCTGGAAGTGGGCACCGGATTTCACCTGGAACTGACCGGCCGGGAAAATGTTTATTTCAATGGATCTATCCTCGGCATGAAACGCGCTGAGATCACCCGGAAATTTGATGAGATCGTTGATTTCTCCGGCACTGAAAAATTTCTCGACACCCCGCTCAAGCATTTTTCAACCGGCATGCAGCTTCGCCTGGCATTTTCGGTTGCGGCGTTTCTTGATCCGGAAATACTCGTGATCGATGAAGTGCTGGCAGTTGGTGACGCTGAATTTCAGAAAAAATGTCTTGGCAAAATGGAAGACATCGGCCGCACCGGCCGCACCATACTTTTTGTCAGCCATAATATGGGGAGTGTCGCGCAGCTCTGTCCAAAATCCATCCTGCTCGAAAAAGGCAGGATTTTATCGGAAGGCCGCACAGAACAAGTGATAGACAAGTATATCCATGAGAGCCGCTTATCCGGCGATACTTATTCGAACGCCGAACCGCATCCCGGCCAGGATATACGCATCGCATCTGTTTTCCTGAGCGATCCGGAAGGGAACCAAAAAAATTATTTTACAACAAAGGAACCTGTCATTTTGAATTTCAGGCTGGCCATAATGCATCACGAGGAAGAATATTCGCTTTTTGTAACTATCCTCAACAAATTTAAAAATCCCGTTTTCACGGCAGAAACTAAAATTACAGGTGAAGAATACCGGCTGAAGATCCACGATAATTTTCTTACCGACGGCATTTATTCAATCGCCGCTGTGGTGCATATCGTTCCTTACAAGCGGTCGGATGCTGTGAATGATATCTGCACTTTCCAGGTAAGCGACCAGGATTCGGCCATGATGATCTATAATAATTCAAATTATTTTTATGGAAGCGTATTTGGAAATTATTCCTGGCTCGACTAATCACATGTGGAAACTTTTTACCGGCGATTCTAAAACCAGCCTGCCATGAACAGGTTTAATGTCATCAAACAGGTTGCGGATGCGGTGAAATGTAAAACGTATATGGAAATTGGCGTAAAATCGGGAGAAATATTTTTCCAGGTAAAATGTCCGTTAAAAATTGCGGTCGATCCCTGTTTTAATTTTTCTGCCTGGCAACGTTTCAAACGGCGTTTTATTCTCCGTTTGCTTACCGGTAACCGTGAACTTTTTTTTGAGAAAACCAGCGATGATTTTTTCGCAAACCATTCAAAGGAATTAAGCGGAGGAATTGACCTGGCATTCATCGACGGGCTACACACGCATGCGCAGGTGATGAGAGATGTGCAGAACACGATGAAATACCTGAATCCACATGGCGTGATCATCCTGCATGATTGCAGCCCGCTGAACGAAGCAGGTGCCTGGCCCGTGAAAAATTTGATCGGCGAAGTCCTTGAGCTGGCCGCCAAAGGAAAAATCAATGGATGGAACGGCACTTGGAACGGTGATGTCTGGAAAGCCGTGGTTCAGCTCCGGTCGGAATTGAAGGACTATAATCTTTTTACGCTCGATCTCGACTGGGGACTCGGCATTCTTACCCGGGGCAAAATGGAAAAAAATCTTTCATTCAATCCGGCAGAAATTGAACGGATGACTTATAGCGATCTTGAAAAACAACGCGAATTATTCCTGAACCTGAAGCACCCGGCATATCTCGGGGAATTTTTAAAGCAGCTAACCGTTCAATAAGATGCAAACGGAACCAGAAGTTTCCATTATCATTATTAATTACAATACGTTTGACCTGACGGTAAGCTGCATTCAATCGGTCATTGAGCATACAACCAGTGTTTCATTTGAAATTATTCTCGTTGACAATCACTCCACTGACCAGGACGCCGGTGAGATCGAAGCCATCTTTCCCGGAGTACGATTGCTCAGGAATGAAACGAACACCGGTTTCGCGCGTGCGGCCAACCAGGGAATCGCTGTCAGCCGGGGAAAATTTATCCTGCTGCTCAACAGCGACACAGAACTGAAAGAAAATTCGGTTCTTATCTGCCTCGCAACATTAAAAGAACAAAAAGACACCGCTGTCATTTCCTGCAACCTCCTTTACCCGGATGGCCGCATCCAGCTTCAATGTCAGCGCTTTCCCACATTCTGGCCGTCTTTCCTCGAAGCGACCAGGTTATTTAAGCTTTTGCCGGTACGCTTGCGGGAAAGTATTCTGCAGGGTTTTCATTTTTCACATAACCGTTCCTTTTGTCCGGATTGGGTATGGGGAACATTTTTCTTTTTTCGCCGGGAAGCGCTGCGCGATTTACCGGCAGAAAAGCTCAGCGAACGATTTTTCATGTATTGCGAAGACATGGAATGGTGCTATCTCTTCCGGGAAGCCGGTTGGAATGTCTGTTTCACCCCGGCGACAAGAATAATTCACCACGTAGGCGGCTCCGGCAGCGATGGCCGGATTCAAAAGTCGCGGAAAATTATCGCGAATGAAAAAATATTCATTCAAACCTATTTTGGAAAGATGCACTGGATGCTGGTGCGTTTGACCAGGATGCTGAACTATTCGTTTACTAAACGGCAAAATCCACTGCACCACGAGCTTTTCCGGATCTATAAAGAAACATGAAATGCATCCGGGTATGGCACGCCCGTTCGTATCTTAGCGGAACATCTTCCGTGCACTTCCCGCATCTATGAGGCTTAGCGTTATTATACCCACCTGCAACCGGAACGAATTGCTGGAAGAAACGCTCCTGCATCTGTATGAATCAACCCGGGAAACAGATGCCGAAATAATCATCGTCAATGACTCAAAGGTGCAGCAGGCAAAAATTCCGGATGGCGCCCCGGTTCCGGTGCGTGTTTTAAATAATCCAATGCAGGGACCAGGCAGCGCAAGAAATCTGGGGGCCGGGATCGCCACAGGTGAATTAATTTTATTTCTTGACGATGACATTCTCGTGAACCGCGCGGCTATTTTGCGAACTCTTGCACTGCATGAGGCACATCCTCACAGCGCTTTAAACCTGAACTGGAAATACCCGGATGAACTGGTTGAAATTTGCCATCGCACTAAATTCGGGCGATATCTCCTGCACAACCGCCTCGACCGTTATGAGGGATGGGTAACCGGACTGGATTGGAAAAAAACCGAACTCTTCGAGGTACCGAAGGTCGCCGCATTTTATCTTTCAATCTCAAAAAGTGATTTCGAACGCGTTAAAGGATTCGACACAGCCTTTATTTTCCAGGGCGCGGAAGACACCGAATTATCAAAACGCCTGGTGAATGCCGGAATTAAATTATTTGTTGATCCGACCGTTTATGTGCAGCATAAAGAAACCGACAGGCTGACATTAAAAAGCAGGCTCAACCGCACCAAGGCCAGCGCTTTTAACCGCCGCACTGCTTCAGATCTTGGCATGAAAGATTATGTTATCAATCATGGTAAATTCAAATTGCTTTTTTACCGGTTTGCAATAAACTTCAAAGGCCTGCTCATAGGAATGACAAACCTGGTCCCTAACCATCGTTTTTTCGATTTTCTTTATCGCAGGATTGTGAACATGCTAATTGGAATTTCATTGTACCAGGGTTATTATCTGCGCGAAAAAGAAATGTATTCGCCGGAACCAAATCAGCGCTGATGATCCATATCCTCCATTTCATCGCGAACAACAGCTCTGTACCTTATTTCAAATGGTTTGCAGAGCTCTCGGCAACAGATAAAAATGTAAAGCTGAGCTTTGCTATGCTTCTTAACCAACGGCCCACGCTGATCGATGAAATGAAAAAGCTTGGAATTGAGGTGCACTGGATCTATTTCGATAGGACCAAACGATCCGTATCCATGCTCCGTGCCATTCCGAAATTGTACGCGCTTATGCAACGATTAAATCCGGATGTGGTCCATACACATTTGTTCGATGATTCGCTTCCAGCGCTTTTTGCCGGGCGCCTAGCCCGTGTTCCTGTCCGCGTCATTACCAAACAGGACACCGCTTTTCATTGGTATTATGCGCCAAAAGCCGTCAAATACGATCGCCTGAACAATAAAAACGCCACCCATATTGTCGCCGTTTCGGAGGAGTGTAAAGAATTTATCCTGGAAAAAGAAAAGGCCGATCCCGCCAAAGTTCATTTGATCCACCACGGAATTCCTATCGGTTTGTTAACCCATCAAACGGAAGAAACACGCACGCTGCTTCGCTCAAAATATAACCCCAATAGCAAAATGATTATCGGAACAGTGGCGAGGATAATCGAATGGAAAGGATACCGCTATATTATTGAGGCGGCCGCAAAGCTGGTGAAAAAACATCCCGGCCTCCATTTTCTTTTTGCAGGAGAAGGCGCTCAAAAGGGGGAATTGGAATTGCTGATCAAAGAAAAAGGTCTGGGTGATTCCATTTCCTTCACCGGATTGATCGACAGACAAGACATTCCTTCCTTCTATGGCATCATGGATATTTATCTTCATGCAGCATTCATGGAGCCTTTTGGTTTCGTGATCGCAGAGGCGATGGCGAATGGTGTTCCGGTGGTTTCAACCCCGACCGGCGCTGCCCGCGACAGCATCCGCGATGGAGAAAATGGCATGCTTGTCCGTTACAAGGATCCGGATTCAATCGTTGCGGGCATCGAACGTTTGCTTACCCTATCGCATGACGAACGAAAGAGAATGGGTGAAAAAGCCAGACAGACAGTATTTGAATTATTCCGCGTTGAAAAAACATGGGAGAATTACCTGCGCCTGTACCGGGATGCGGCTAATAAAAAGTGAAAGCAAGATGAAAGTTCCGCAGGTTTCAGTAATCATTCCCGCCTATAACGCAGCAAGGTTTCTTGCTGAAACCATCCGTTCCGTGCAACATCAAACATTCCGGAACTGGGAGCTGATCATCGTTGACGACGGATCAATAGATAAAACAAAAGACATCGCAGCCCCTTTTTTAACCGATGACCGTATTCGTTATGTGTACCAGGAAAATGCCGGTGTTTCATCAGCGCGCAACCGGGGACTGTCTGAAGCGCGGGGTGAATTTATCGCCTTCCTGGATGCGGATGATTTATGGCTGCCGGAAAACCTGGCCAAAAAAGTTGAATACCTTGAATCACATTCGCATGTTTCGCTGGTGCATGCTGATACAGAAGAAATTCTTGCGGATTCATCGCGGACCGGTTTTGTCCTGAGTGGAAAAGCAGGTGACGTGCTGCCAGACTTGCTGATGTGGAACGGTAGCGTAGTTCCCGGAATCCACAGCATGCTTGTAAGGAAATCAGCGATGACTGAAACCGGCGGATTCGATACGGATCT
>DATDOQ010000268.1:0-2368 GCA_035293205.1 Bacteroidia bacterium | reverse complement strand
CCGTACACCACCCTTTTCCCGGCGATCCTATGAAACTTTCCAGAACATCTGGTCCACGTACCGCGATTACCAGAATGCCGATTTTTTTATCGGGGCCGATTATGTAACCGCGCAACCGGAAGATGTAGGTGTTTCCAGCATTGTCACTCCCGCGAATAATTCAACGGTTACAAACAACGGACCTGTTTCCTGTTATATTAAAAACTTTGGAAATTCCCCCGATAACTTTTACATCCAGGTGAATTTCAAGCTGGCAAACAATGCTAACATTGTTTCGCAAATGTATGCCGGTTCGCCGATACAGCCCGGAGATTCTGTGTTGTTTAATTTTACAACTCCGCTGGTAGTTCCTTACAGCGCCACGGATATTTTATACGTATGGACCTCCAAAACTTCCGATGTTGATAACAGCAATGATACATCAAGCGTAACATTGGTCCTGGTGGGCATGGAAGAAACTTCTTTGCTCCAGGGCCTGACAGTTTATCCGAATCCCGCGAAAGACCGGCTGATTTTTGCATTTGCTTCAGGCACCGGTGAGCCTGCGGAAATTATAATTACAGACGTATCCGGAAGGTTTGTTCATGCGCAAAAAACGGCGGTGCTCCAGGCAGGCGATAAAATTGAAGTTGATCTTTCCGGCATCAGCGCCGGCGCTTATTTTTATTCTGTACAGACCGGAAATAAGCGCGGAAACGGAAAAATAACGCGGCTGAACTAATGGAACACAACTGGAGCAGCTTTAAAAAACGGATCCCGGTCAAAGCCGCACGCAAAAAAATTTATGACGCATGGATTACGCGGGCAGCATTGGAGAAATGGTTTCTACGTGAGGCGATTTTTTTTAATTCTACCGGAACGATCCGTGAGCGTGACAGCACGATTGAAGCCGGGGACAGTTATGAATGGCGTTGGTTCGGTCACAGCGATGAAGTGACTGAACGCGGAAAGGTAATAACACAGGATGGAAATATTTTCAAATTCACTTTTGGAAAAGCCGGCGTTGTGACAGTTCGTATTAATGAAGAAAATGACGTTCCGATCCTGGAACTTTTGCAGGAAAATATTCCGACCGATGAGGAATCAAAAGTCAACTTTCATCTTGGCTGTTCAACAGGATGGACGTTTTACCTGATTAATCTAAAGTCATTGCTTGAGGGCGGAATTGATCTTCGTAACAAAGATTTAAAGCTGGCCAACGTCGTTTCTTCCTGAATAAAGTTTTCAGAATTTCGACTGAATTGGTCATGGGATATGGAAATCTTCCCACCATCCTTAACTTTAGTTCGACCCTTTTAATGAACCTGGACGACTTGCGAAAATTCTGCCTTTCACTGCCGCATGTCAAAGAAGATATCAAGTGGGGCCACGATCTTTGTTTCTTAATCGGGGAAAAAATGTTTTGTGTGGCCGGGATAGAAGGTCCCTTTATGGTAACCCTGAAAGTTCCGGATGAATCCTTTGCTGAATTGATCGAAAAAAAAGGGATTGAGCCGGCGCCGTATCTTGCCCGGTATAAATGGGTACGGGTTGATCCTTCCAGCGGCTGGAAGAAAAAAGACTGGGAATTTTATATCCGGCAGTCCTACGAATTAATTAAATCCAAATTGCAGCCCAAAGTGCTGAAGAATCTGCGGTAAGCCGGCTTCAAATGCGATTGATGCGATTGGTTCGTTGTATATTCGCATAAATTCCGCAAGTAAATATGCCCGTTCTGGTTGCCCCTTCTATTCTTTCTGCTGATTTCGGACATCTTGCCGATGAGATCAGCTTCATTAATGAAAGTCCTGCCGATTGGTTTCATGTCGATGTGATGGATGGGGTTTTTGTTCCGAATATATCCTTCGGTTTTCCGGTCATGAAGGCGTTGCAAAAGCACGCAAAAAAACCGCTCGATGTTCATCTGATGATCGTTGATCCCGACCGGTATGTTGACGAGTTTGCCAAATCAGGCGCCTACATGCTTTCGGTCCATTATGAAGCCTGCCCGCATCTGCATCGCACCATTCAGAAAATTAAATCCACCGGGATGAAAGCGGGCGTGGTTCTTAATCCGCATACACCGGTGAGCGTGCTCGAAAGCATTCTTCCGGAGCTCGACATGGTTTTGCTGATGAGTGTGAACCCGGGATTTGGCGGACAAGCCTTTATAAGCCGCACAAAGGAAAAAATCGCCCGGCTGAAAGAGATGATCATTTTAAAAAAGCTGGATGTTCTGATTGAAGTTGACGGCGGCGTGGATGCTTCGAACGCGCGGATGCTGGAAGCGGCCGGTGCGGATGTGTTGGTGGCGGGAAATGCGGTCTTCTCAGCGCCCGACCGGACGGAGGCAATAAAAAAGATCAAAGGTTAATTCCCTCTTGGCTAT
>DATDOQ010000267.1:0-10082 GCA_035293205.1 Bacteroidia bacterium | reverse complement strand
TTTTTATGGTTTTTCCGATCATAAATCACCATACCTTTTCGTATATCATCCACTTTCATATTTAGTACTATTCGTACCCGATAACCATCGGGTTCGTACTCTTTCGTAATTTTCGTATTTCGTACGTGGTTAACATATTTTTAGAGCCCCCGGAGCGCTAATGCTTCCCTTCGGGTTAACTTTGCTCCACATCAGAATTTCCCATATGGCGACAGATATACAGGCTATTAACGAAAGGATTAGAACTGAAAGCGCATTTGTGGACAAGATCCAGTCGGAATTGGACCAGGTAATTGTCGGACAAAAAACCATGATCGAGCGGCTACTGATCGCGCTACTCTCCAACGGACATATTTTACTGGAAGGTGTACCCGGCCTTGCAAAAACACTCGCCGTCAAGTCGCTTGCTTCAACCATTCATGTGGCATTCAGCCGCATTCAGTTTACGCCGGATCTTCTTCCCGCCGATCTGATCGGCACCATGATCTATAACCAGAAGAAAGAAGCTTTCACTGTGCGGAAAGGGCCCATCTTCGCCAATTTTGTGCTGGCTGACGAGATCAACCGGGCGCCCGCAAAAGTGCAGAGCGCACTGCTTGAAGCGATGCAGGAACGGCAGGTGACAATCGGCGATGAAACATTTCCGCTGCCCGAACCTTTCCTCGTGCTCGCCACCATGAATCCCATCGAGCAGGAAGGAACTTATCCGCTGCCCGAAGCGCAGGTGGACCGTTTCATGCTGAAGGTTGTCATTAAATATCCGACGCGCGAGGAGGAGCAGCGCATCATTCGATCCCAGCTATCGGCGCAAAAACAAATCATCAAACCTATTTTACAACCGGAAGAAATTCTCCGTGCCAGACAGGTGGTGCAGGATGTTTATCTCGATGAAAAAATTGAAAAATATATTGTTGACATTGTTTTTGCCACGCGTTTCCCTGCAGAATACCGCCTGCAAAAATTACAACCGCTTATTTCCTTTGGCGGCTCCCCGCGCGCATCCATCAGCCTCGCGCAGGCAGCTAAAGCGTATGCATTTCTCCAGCATCGCGGCTTTGTTATTCCCGACGATATCCGCGCCGTAGCTTATGATGTGCTCCGGCATCGTATTGGACTGACTTATGAAGCGGAAGCGGAAAACATTACGACCGAGATGATCATCCGTGATGTGCTGAATGTAGTGCAGGTTCCATAACAACCGCCTACCGCTTACCTAATTACCGCCTACCAGAAATGGATACGACAGAGCTGCTAAAAAAAGTCAGGAGGATTGAGCTGAAGACACGCGGATTGAGCAACCAGGCTTTTTCGGGTGAGTACCACAGCGCTTTCAAAGGACGCGGAATGACTTTTTCAGAAGTGCGGGAATACCAGCCGGGCGACGAAGTGCGGACAATCGACTGGAACGTTACAGCACGTCTGAATCATCCATACGTGAAAGTTTTCCAGGAAGAACGCGAACTTACGGTGATGCTTTTAACCGATGTCAGCGCTTCAGGAATATTCGGCACGCATGCGCAATTGAAAAAAGAGCTGATCACGGAGCTTAGCGCAGTCCTCGCTTTTTCCGCAATCCAGAACAATGACAAAGCAGGTGTTCTTTTTTTCAGCGAAGGCATTGAAAAATTTCTTCCCCCAAAAAAAGGAAAGCCGCATATCCTGCGCATTATCCGAGAGTGCCTGGAGTTTACGCCGAAGGGAAAAACCACGAATCTGGCCGCCGCGCTGGAATATTGCACGAACGCCATCAAAAACCGCTGCATTGTTTTTATCCTGTCGGATTTTATGAGCGGATCATTTGAAGATGCGCTGAAAATCGCAAACCGCCGGCATGATGTGGTGGCGCTTCACGTGTATGACCGGCGCGAACTTGAAATTCCGGATATCGGGCTGGTTCGGGTAGGCGACAGCGAAACGGGCGAATCGCAATGGGTGGATACATCCAGTCCTGCTGTTCGGGAAAGGTATGCACGAACGGCGCGCGTTCACCGGCTATGGCTGGAAGATCTATTTAAAAAATGCGGCGTTGACAGCGCGCATATCGCGACCGGCGAAGCATATATTAAAAGCTTATCTGCGCTTTTCCGCAAAAGAGAAAAGCGGCTTTAGAAATGATACGGCCTCTACCTGTTTTTTTTGCTTGCTGCCTGTTCGCGGGAAAAATTGCGAGCGCCCAGTTGTCTGCGCAGGCGGAAACGGTGATTATCAACGAAAATGCAACAATCGGTGAAGCGGTTGAAGTGAAACTGCGCCTGCGCTATACAGAAGGAACAGAAGCGGCCCGGATTATCTGGCCCGAACTCAACGATTCACTCACCGGTGGCGTTGAGATCCTCCGCGTTGATACCATCCTTACCTCGCTCGTTAATCGCGCATCAGTCCTTTACGAACAGTCGAGAAGCGTATTCATCATCGCTTTTGATTCGGGCTCTTACACGATTCCATCCATCAAATATGTTGTCAACGAAGACACTGTTCGAAGCATGCCGGTTGTGTTAAATGTCAACACAATACCCGTTGATACCACCAAACCTATTCGCGACATCAAAGGAATTTACGATGTGCCCCCTGCCCCACCCGCCGTTTCTGCCGATGATCCTTTTCAACCCTGGGTATGGCTGGCAGCCGCTGCATCGCTCTTGTTGCTTATTGCGTTCCTGGTCTGGTATCGAAAAAGAGGACCGAAAGCAGTTCCGGAAACGCCGGGCCGGATATTGCTTCCTCACGAAATTTATCTTCAGCAACTTGCTGAGCTGGGAATGAAAAAGTCCTGGCTTACCGGCGACCTCAAGGGATATTATGTAGCGCTCACCGGCATCATGCGCAGCTGGCTGGTTGAACGGTATGGTTTTCATGCCCTGGAAATGACCACGCATGAAATACTCCGGGTTTTACACCTGGAAAATGTGCGTACAGGTTCGATTGAAAATATCACGGAAGTGCTTCATAGCGCAGATATGGTGAAATTCGCAAAAGCCATTCCGCCAGCGCCCGATTGCGAAAGGCATCTGCAGCTTTCAATCGACTTCGTGCAATCCACATTCATTGCTCCACTTATACCAATGGAAAAGGAAGAACTGACATGATTGAATGGTGGCACAGCATAAAATTTGAAAATAGCCTTGCATTCTGGCTGTTCCTTTTACTGCCCCTGCTGGCGTTGGCAATTTTTCTGACCGGCAGAAAAGGAAAACCGCTGCTGAGACTTTCTACGTTCCGGTACCTGCAAGGCCTGCCGGAACCAGCAAAAGTGAAATGGCGCGGCACTTTGTTTGTGTTGCGATTCTTAGGACTTGCTGCTCTTATCCTCGCATTTGCGCGTCCGCAATCAAAGGGAGAATGGAAGCGTTCGCCCGGAAAAGGAATTGATATTATACTTTGCATTGACGTTTCCCTGAGCATGGACAACCCGGATTTCAGCCCAACACGTCTTGGCGCTGCTAAAAATGAGGCAATCAAATTTGTGGACCAGCGGCCGAATGACCGCATCGGGCTTGTGATCTTCAGCGGAGAATCTTTCACGATGTGCCCGCTCACCACCGATCACCAGGCTTTGAAAAATATACTCGCCAATGTGAGTCTTTCCAACCTAGACCGCGGCACAGCGATCGGCATGGGGCTGGCAAAATCCGTCGAGCGGCTGGAAAAAAGCAAATCGAAAAGCAAGGTAGTTGTGCTGCTGACAGACGGAGAAAATAACGCCGGAATCATTCTTCCTGTTGACGCGGCCAGGCTGGCCAAAACATTCGATGTGCGTGTATACACGATCGGGCTTGGCATGACAGAAGGCCTGGTGTCGAAACCGCTATACCAGAATCCGGACGGCACGATCGTTTACGAATACGGTGAGGTGAATATCAGTGATAGTTCGCTCACTTCCATTGCATCCATCACCGGTGGAAAATATTTCCGCGCAACGGATGAAAAAGCCCTGCAGACAATTTACGCAGAGATCGACAAACTTGAAAAAACAGAATTTGATAAAAAAGAAAAGCAGGAACGCAAGGAAGAATTTCTTCCTTTTCTTTTCATTGCGCTTGCTGCTGTCGGACTTGAATTCGTTTTACGTTATACAGTTTTTGATACGCTGACATGAACTTTGAAAATCCCTGGCTGGTATTATTGCTGCTGCTCGTTTTTCCGGGCCTGCTGCTGTGGTATCGTTCGGTGCGCAGGCAACGGCAGCGGCTGGAGCGTTTTACCGAATACGCTTTCGCCGGTTTCCTCTTTGCCGGGCTGGATCCCGTTTACCGCCGCTTGCATTTCATTTTATTTTTCACAGGCTTGCTTTTTATCCTCCTATCGATGAACGGACCGCAAATCGGCGGAGGCCGTGAAAAAGTTAAATTAACGGGGATCGATATTGTTGTGGCGCTTGATATTTCGAACAGCATGCGCGCGCAGGATATTCAACCGAGCCGGATAGATCGCGCGCGTCTCGCGCTTATGCAATTAATTTCGAACCTTGGAACGGATCGCCTCGGTCTGGTGGTTTTTGCCGGACAATCCTATACCGCCTTGCCCCTTGCCGATGATCCTGCCGCAGCGGAAATGGTGGTGGAATCTGTTGACACGGAGATGATCACCATGCAGGGAACCGCGATCGGGGCGGCAATTGAACAGGGTATTGCCTCTTTTGATACGGAAGAAAAAAACCGCGGCAAGGCAATCATCCTGATCTCCGACGGTGAAAATCACGAAGATGACGCTCTTGAAGCGACAAAAAAAGCTGTGGAAAAAGGCATTATCGTATGCGCGATCGGCGTAGGTTCAGTTACAGGCACCCCCATACCTGAATTTGACGCAAAAGGAAATTTCTCTGGCAACAAATTGGATGAGCATGGCGCTGAAATAAAAACACGGTTAAATGAACAATTATTGCGCGAAATAGCGCGGCAGGGAAAAGGTGTTTACCAGCAGGCCAATTCGGCGGATCTCGGGATAGGAAGCGTGTACGCATCGCTGCAGGGATTAAATAAAACCACGAAAGAAACCTGGCGCTACACGAGCTTTGATACGCTGGCGCCCTGGCTGATTGGCTGCGCGATTTTACTGCTCATCATTGAACCGGTGATCCCGCAGGGAAAAAGAAAAGAAAAATGATCATGGATTTCAAAAAACAGCATATGCTGATTTCCTGGCCGTGGCAAAGAATTTTGTCAGCCATTTTTCTCTGCGCGCCCTTTTGTTTTTTCGCGCAGGATATGCCGAAACCATCGCGCGACCCCTGGAAAAATACACGCGCAGGAAACACCGCTTACAAAAACGGTGATTATGCAAATGCGGAATTGCGCTACCGCGAAGCGCTTGAAAAAGACACGACCGCA
Source organism: Bacteroidia bacterium (assembly GCA_035293205.1). Classification (GTDB taxonomy): domain Bacteria; phylum Bacteroidota; class Bacteroidia; order Palsa-965; family Palsa-965. The sequence goes on along the minus strand of DATDOQ010000267.1, from coordinate 4,755 downwards.
GCGCCTGCCATCTACAACCTGGGAAATTCACTTTACCGGCAAAAAAAATATGACGAAGCGGAAAAAGCGTTTGCAGACGCGCTTACCGGAAATAATCCGGATTCGCTCGCGCGCGGCTGGCACAATCTCGGGAATGCTTTGCTGGAGCAGAAAAAATACCAGGAGAGCATTAACGCTTACAAAGAATCCCTGCGGCTGAATCCCGGCGATGAGCATGCACGGTACAATCTTGCTTATGCGCAGAAAAAACTGAAACAACAGCAACCACCCTCCCAAAAGCAGAAAAAGAAAAAATCCGCCGCTAAACAACAGGAAAAAGATAAGGATCAATCGCAAAAACCTCCGGAACAAAAGGACCAGAAAAAACAGCAGCAGGAACCCAACGCCATGTCGCCCGAAGAAGCTAAACGCTGGCTGGATGCCATGAAGGATGAAGAGAAAAAAACGCGCGAGAAAATGAACCAGCAAAACATACGCCGTAGCGGTAAACGATCCAAAGAAAAAGACTGGTGAGCAAATGTAATTACATAACTGTTTTTTCATTTACAACAGGTTTGCTGTTGACGGGGTTCCATGCACCTGCGCAAAGCTTTAAGCTTTCGCTCGACCGGGATACGATCCGGCTGAATGAAACCGCATTGCTAACAATGGCGGGCGAGTTTGACGGTTTTGTGGACCCGCCCGTATTGCAATACCAGGCGCATGCATACACTTTTACAGAACGCAATGAAAGCTTTAACCTGGTCGGAACGAATTTTGTCATCGAATCGACCTACCGGTTAAAACCGCTTCTTATCGGCACTTATGTGATTGGCCCCGCGTCGATACAGTCGGGCAACAAAAAACTTTTATCAAACCAGGTAAAAATTACGATCCTGCCGGCCAAAAGCGAACGAAAACAAGAAAAAGCTTTTTTGCAGTGCGAAGTTCCCGACAAGGAATTCGTACCCGGCGAACAGATACCGCTGACCATCCGCCTTTATTACCGTGCCGGTACGAGCATTACCATCGGCGGTGAACGGCCTGCTGCACAATATGTCAGTGATTTTTTATACCTGCCGGGTCCTTACCCCGTTGACCGGAAAAGCCGGGACACAATCGTCGTCATTAGCGGTTACCGGTACATCGGAAAAGTGATTTCCCGCGAATTTGTTTTTCCTAGCAGGACCGGCTGGTTGCAGATCCCCGCCTACGACTATGCCTGTTATATCCGGCAACCGGTTTTTTCAACCGGCAATCCTGAACTTGACAATGCCATCGGAATCGATGTTCCGGTTGTTTTAGAAAGCAACCCTGTCCCCATCACGGTTGCTTCTTTGCCGGAAGAGAACCGCCCGCAGGATTTTGCAGGGGACGTGGGTTCCTTTTCCCTCAGCGCGAGCCTCGATAAAACCAGCGTGAAGGCGGGCGAACCGGTGAAGCTAGTCATCCGTATTTCCGGAAAAGGAAACATCAGCTTCCTGCAAATCCGCAACACATCCTACCCGCCGGGGCTGCAGGCTTTTTCACCTTTCACATCCGACAGCATTAACCAGAGCAGCAGCGGAATTTCAGGTCAAAAAACATTCAACATCACGCTTATTCCGCAACAGGCCGGAGAATTCACCATTCCGGGCAGCTCCTTTTCCTACTTCGATCCGGCGAAGCGCGAATATGTGACATTGCACACGCCCGATTTTGTTTTGAAAGTTGCACCAGGCCCCGATGAAAAGACCAATGCCGAAAGCAATTTGCCGGAAGGGTTTTTAAATGAAAAGAATCCCCTAGCGGTCATTGGAAAAATTATGCTGATCATTCTTCCGGTGTTGTTGTTTATCGCGGGTTTGTTTTATTGGAAAAAGCGAAAAAGAAATGTCGTAAAAAATCCTGTTCCGCCGAAACCAGTTTCGGAAACTCCATCTGATCCAAGGTCAAAAGTCATTTTTCTCGCCAATAACGCGGAGCAATTGCTCGGACAGCAAAATATTCGCAGCGCGCTCTACATTGCTTATGAATCTTTGATTACCGCAAGTTCCCTGGCATGCGAGCTTTCCCGTGAAGAAGCTTCTCCTTCCCAGATCCGTTACCGGCTCGCCACGAAAAATTTTCCGGCAAAATTCATTAATAATATTATTCCTTTTATAGAAGAGCTTTCGACGCTTCGTTACGCATCCGAAAATGTTTCCCCGGAGCGGGCCACGGAAATTATCCGGAAGAATCGCGGGTTTATTGCCGACCTTGGTTTTTAAGTTATCAGGAAATCAAAATAGGTACTTTTCATAGCTCCCCGGTTTTGACAATTCTTTTTTTTAAGTTAGCCTCGTGAAGAAATTTTTCCTCCTGCATTTATTGCTTGTCGCTTCGATTCATCTACCGGCAGAAATTTCAGATACGGTTGTCTGCGATTCCACTGTTCATATGCCCGCTGTTTTTACTATAGGACCTGGTGAAGGTGGTAAAATATTTCAACCTGTTTTTTCAAAACGGCCGGAAGCTTTCACGTTTAAAATTTATGGCGCGGCGGCATCCCGGGTTTTTGAATCCACCAATCCTGACTGGGGCTGGGACGGAACAGCAAACGGGATTATTCTTGAAGACGGTATTTTCCTCTGGCATCTCTGGTACCGTTTTCCCGGTGAAACCAGAACGTACGGATGCGCGGGGGTAGTTGTTTGCACAGGCCTTGAAAATGCGTCCCAGGTCAGACCGTATGGTTACCGCTATTGTACCGATACGCCGATGGTGGCAGGTGTGTTTCGCCAGGGTTATGCTACCGAACACTATTTAATTCCTGCCTTACCCTGTGTGCCGGTCCAATACGAATTCAACGTTTACAACCGCGATGAAAAGCTGGTTTTCACAACAGACAACTACCTGAAAGGCTGGAATGGGTATGAGGAGGAAAACAAACCGTGCCCGGAAGGAACCTATCGCTGGACGCTTTTATGCAGGTACGCCATCCAGGATGAACCGGAAACATACAGTGGCTTTGTAATTTTAATGCCGCAGGAGTGAGCGAAATTTTATTCCAGCAACACACTAAGTTTAATTAGCGAACCCATCTATAAAGTGCCTGCCTGCTGAAACTGTTTTATGAAACGAATAATTTTGCTTTCCGACACGCATGGATATATCGACGAAAGAATTCTCGCGTATTGCGAAAGCAGTGATGAGATCTGGCACGCGGGGGATATCGGAACGCTGGCGGTGGCGGATGCGCTTGAAAAAACAAAAAAAACTTTCCGCGCGGTTTATGGCAACATCGACGGACAGGAAATCCGTATCCGTTATCCCAAAATAAATCGTTTTCGTTGTGAAGATGTTGATGTACTCCTCACCCACATTGCCGGTCGGCCGGAAAATTACCTACCCGAAATAAAAACGCTTGTCGAGGAAAACCCGCCGAAACTGGTGGTTTGCGGACATTCACATATTCTCCTGGTGAAATTTGAAAAGAAATACAACCTCCTTCACCTGAATCCCGGCGCTGCAGGAAAGTCCGGATTTCATCAAAAAAGAACGCTGCTTCAGTTTACGATCGCGGGCAAGGAAATAAAAGACCTCCAGGTCATTGAATTAGGAAATCGCTGAAAACATTCAACAAAACTCTATAAGTTGAAAAGCATTCCAAACGGCATTCATCGAAGCCGATCAGCGGAGCGAACGAGATTTTCGTCCTTTTTAATGAAATAATAAGCAAAAAGGAAGAGCGGAATATTCACAAACAGCAGCCACGCCCCTAAAGCCGGTTGAATAGCTGACGGGTCGATGTCATGAACGAACCATTGCGGAAAAACAGCTACATCGGCAGCAACCAGGATGGCAAACAGCGCGCCTGAACGGCATAAACGCATTTGGCGTAGACGGTCCTTAAACATGAATATTGCCACCAAAGCTATGACAGCCACTAAACCACAGGCAATTGCAAGGATAGGAAGGTTCAGGAGGGTCCTTTGCGTTAAGAATGCGTAAGGAGGAGCGGTTTTTGTAACCGAGGCAGTAACCGTCAATTCATAGATGGGAATAAACAGCAGCAGCATGAAAAGGAGGACGATCAGAATAAGAAAAATGGTTTGAATACGCTGGATCATGTGCCTGTTGTTACATATAAAGGAAAACCTTCAAAAAGCGCTGCCCGGCTCAAAATTAACCGATTCCGGACACCTAAAATCAGCCAAAAAAATCGTTCTTATTCGTTTGGAACAAAATATTCTTCGTATTATTGCACCAGAGTTTCCATCCATAAAGGTCCTTCCGGGCCATTTTTCCCAGGAAAGTTATTTAAATACTAAATCGTCATATCGATCTATTTACGAGGACTTTTTACATTCCCCGTTGAAAAATCAATCCGCCGCGGCTGTTAAGAAATATTATCCTGATCATACCGGAAGGCTGGTTCCGCGCAGACGAATGCTTGAAAGCTAAACACAAAAACTCCTTATACATTTTTTAAAAATAATATGTACGACATTATAGACCTGAACAGTAAGCTGGTCGGTGAACTTCGTGAGATTGCCAAACAGCTTAACATTCCGAAATTCGATTCGCTGAAGAAACAAGAGCTGGTATATAAGATCCTTGACCAGCAGGCAGTGGCGGGCGCAAAACATACGGAAACAGAAACAGACACTTCCAAGCCAAAGCGTGGAAGAAAACCAAAATCTGAGTCGCCGGAAACTACACCGCAGCTTTTCACCGCAGGGAAAACAGATCCACGTTTTGTGTCTGTGGAAAATGAAAACGGCACGCCGGAATCAAAAACTACAGAACCCGACC
>DATDOQ010000266.1:0-6638 GCA_035293205.1 Bacteroidia bacterium | reverse complement strand
ACCTCATGCAATACCCGCATGGCTGTATCGAGCAGACCACCTCTTCGGTTTTCCCGCAGTTGTACCTTAGCTCGCTTTTGAAGCTGGAACCAAAAAAGAAAAATGAAATTGACCGGAATATCAAAGCGGGAATTGATAGGCTGAAAAAATTCCAGCTTTCTTCAGGAGGCCTTGCTTACTGGCCGGGTGAAAATGGCGTGAGTGACTGGGGCACCAATTATGGCGGACACTTCCTGCTCGAAGCGGATCTGATGGGATACGCTGTTCCACCGGGCGTAATTGAAAACTGGAAAAAATACCAGCGCGATGCCGCGGTTAACTGGACACCTCGTAATGACAGGCGTTATTATGCGAATGACGACTTGATCCAGGCCTACCGGTTATATACACTCGCCCTTGCAAAAGCGCCGGAGCTGGGCGCGATGAACCGCCTGCGCGAAGTGAAAACACTTTCCAATTCTGCCAAATGGCGGCTTGCGGCTGCGTATCAGCTTGCCGGTCAATCAGAGGTTGCGAAAAATCTGGTCGCAAATCTTTCAACCGAAATTCCTGCCTACACCGAGCTGTGGCAAACGTACGGCTCCTCAAGCCGGGATGAGGCGATGATCCTTGAAACATTGGCGCTTCTTGGTGGTGAACACCGCACGAAAGCCGCGCCGGTTGCAAAATCCGTTTCTGAAGATTTAAACCGCTCCGGTCATTGGATGAGCACCCAAACCACGGCGTACTGCCTGATCAGCTTGTGCAAATTTTCAGGTGCCGATAAAACTTCAGCAGGTCTCAGCTTCGATTATACAATAGATAAGCAAAGCGGAAAAATTAATGGCAAAGAGCTGATCTCACAAATGGATATGAATATTTCCGGAATAAAAACCGGGAAAGTAACGTTGAAAAACAATGGTAAAAACACTTTGTTCGCGCGGGTGATCCTTTCCGGAATTCCCGCGGCGGGAAAAGAAACCGATGCCGCAAGCGACCTTGGCATGTCCGTTTCTTATACGACTGTGGCCGGTGAGCCGGTGGATGTTGCAGCCCTTGAACAGGGAACTGATTTTGTCGCAGTTGTATCAATTTACAACCCCGGATTGCGTGGCGACTATCACCAGCTTGCGCTGACGCAGATCTTTCCATCCGGCTGGGAGATCCGCAACAGCCGTATGGAAGCCGGACCGGCAATGGTTGCGAATTCGCATTCAGATTACATTGATTTTCGCGATGACCGTGTATTCACCTACTTCAGCCTCTATCCGAAGCAATATGCTGTTTACCGCGTACAACTGAATGCGGCTTATGCCGGACATTTCTATATGCCAACGGTCCAGTGCGAAGCCATGTATGACCATACGATTAACGCTCGTGCTTCCGGAAAATGGGTAGACGTGCTTCCCGCGGGAATCGTTCCATAGTGCGATAGCTTACAGACCCAACGATGAAAGGACTTCGGGTGATTTTCCAGGAGTCCTTTTTTCTTATGACGTGCCGAATAAAGACACGAAGATGGTAGCCATCCGCCGCGCGGCGGTCAGGAAGGACACGAAGTAAAGGCACGAAGATGATTGTTTTATTGTCTGCTAATCGTAGCCGGTAAGTCTTGTAAATCCGAGCAATCCGCGGCTATTAATCCGTGCTAATCCGTGTAATCCATGGCTGTAATCCGTGCTAATCCGCGTAATCCGCGGCTCTTCTTCCGCGTTAATCCGTGTAATCCGTGGCTGGAATTTGCTACTTTCAGGATATTAATGCTAACCCGAACGGAAGTCAGGTCACCGCGCATGGCTCCGATCCGCAAAGCATGGGCCTAAAAGCGCAATCCATCGAAAAATTCCCCAAAGCATTGAATCCCTGCATATATTTGATTCACTATACCGCCCGGTATAGCATTAGTAAAGTGGTACGCTTTTGGGGTTAGCGTGCCACTTTTTTTTGTGCAGGTTCTTTTTATCGCTTCTGTAAATCAACAGAAGGGCCTGCAATAAACACCCTCTAAATTTCTTACATTTACATAGCTAAATTTTTCCGTACCCCGGCCATTTCCCGGCCTTACACCGGATTCATGATAACCCACACGCTGTTATCACGCATGATTTTTTATGCCCTGCGGGGAATGCTTATTTTCTTTTCCGCATGCATGCCGGTTGCTTGTCTTATAGCACAACCTACCTGGTCATGGGCGCGAGCGGCGGGGGGTGGAAATGACCAGGCTGGACAGTCGGTTGCCCTTGATCCGGATGGAAATATCTTTATCACAGGTTATTCAGTGGGTAGCTCAGTCTTCGGCAGCTACACCATTAGCGCGATTAACGCGGAGGATATTTTCATTGCGAAATACAATGCGGCCGGCCTTGCTCTTTGGGCTTATGGAGCTGGCGGAAACGGCGATGAACGGGCCAAAGGTGTTGCCACCGATTCAGCCGGCAATGCCTATATCTGCGGCTTTTATGAAGGCACCATCAACTTTCCAGGAACGCCGGGCGTAACGCTGGTTTCCGTGGGTGGTGATGATATTTTTGTCGCGAAATACGATCCTGCCGGAAATATTATCTGGGCGAAATCTGTTGGCGGATCAGCGAATGATGATTCCCGGGCAATTGCTGTCTCACACAGCACGGTTTACATTACAGGTTCATTTAAAAATACATTCAGCTTTGGAGCAGGCACGCTCACCTCATCCGGAGGCGACGACGTTTACATTATGACATTCGATGCTTTCTCCGGGAATGAGGGCTGGGCCATTAGCGGGGGAGGAAACGGAGAAGACATCGGGCAGAGTATTGCGGTGAATGATTCAGGTGTATTTGTCACCGGATTTTATGCAGATAATGCTTCATTTACAGGTCTGCCCGGAATCTTAACAAACGCAGGCGGCGATGATATTTTTCTCGTAAAATATTCATTAGATGGTGTGGGGCAATGGATGCGGCGCGCCAGCAGTTCAGGCAATGACCGGGGACTCTCCCTTACCCTAAGTGGAAATTTTCTTTGCGTAGGCGGTTACTTCAGTGGCACCCTTGACATTTACAACAGCGGGGGTTCGCCTGTAAGTTCCATATCGAGCGCGGCCAATGAAGATGCCTGCCTGATCCTTTACAATGCAACCACCGGAATTTTTTCATGGGTTCGTTCAGAAAGCGGAAACAATTCCGACCGGTGCCATTCCGTGTCTTCTTCCAGCGACGGCAGAATTTTTTCAACGGGCTGGTTTACAGGAACGTTGCCGCTGCCTGGTGGTTCTATTATTGCTGCAAACGAGGATGTGTTTGTCACCGCGCGCGATTCATCCGGAAATTTTCTGTGGGGCAAACATGTAGCCGGATTCAACCAGGACATTGGAAATGCAATTGTCGCATTGAACAATACGACACAATATGTCACAGGTTATTACAAATCACAACCCTTTAATTTTGACAACCTGAGCATTTCAGGATTTGGAAGCGGTGACGTTTATCTTGCAAAGCTGGAATGCATCACCCCTGTTTCTGCCGGTCCCGACCAGCAGCTGTGCAGTGACTCAACTGCCATGTCCGCGAATTTGCCGGTGAGCGGGATCGGAACGTGGAGCCTGATTTCCGGAAGCGGAAATATTCTTTCCGTCAATTCTCCTGTTTCAACAGTCAGTAACCTCGGAACAGGACAGAATGTTTTTGCCTGGATCGTTGCTCCCGGTCCCTGTCCAGCGGTTTCTGATACAGTGGTGATCACGGTTTACCAGGCGCCGACAATTTCCCTGGCAGGGGCCGATCAGCAGATCTGTGCCGCATTAAGTGATTCTGTTTTGATCAATGGAAACAATCCGGTAACCGGCAGCGGCATGTGGTCTGTCTCCTCCGGCCAGGGAACATTCACGAATGCAACGCAGCCTGTGACATTTGTCTATAACCTTGGTGTCGGACTGAATGCTTTAACATGGACGATTTCGAACGGGGTTTGTCCTGCTTCAACCGATACGGTGCTGATAACGCGTGATCCGCCACCAACCATAGCTGCCGCCGGTCCCGATCAGCAACTTTGTAATCCGGTATCGGTTTCCATGAATGCAAACACGCCTGCTACCGGAACTGGATCCTGGTCAGTCGCCGGAGGAAATGGAAATATCACAACGCCTTCTTCACCCACAACAACAGTGACCGCTCTTTCGCCCGGCACAAATGTTTTTAGCTGGACAATCACAAGTGGTGTTTGCCCGTCATCCTCGGATTCAGTCACCATTCTCGTTGATCCTTTGCCAACTATTGCAAACGCAGGCCCGGACCAGCAAATCTGCGCATCCACCGTGATGCTTGAAGGGAATCCTGTTCTTTCAGGCACCGGTGCCTGGTCACTCGTTTCAGGCGCCGGAATAATTGCCGCGCCATCCGATGATTCGACTGCTGTGACCGGATTGGGAACCGGACAAAACATTTTTCAGTGGACGATCACCAATGGTGTTTGCCCGCCCTCACTAGACCAGGTAATCATCCAGGTTGATGCAATGCCAACTGTTGCAGATGCGGGTAATGATCTTCAGCTCTGCGATTCATTTGTTGTAATGAATGGCAACATTCCATTGACAGGTAACGGCGTCTGGTCGCTTGTCAGCGGCGGAGGATCGATCGCAAATCCCTCAACTTCAAATACGCCCGTCACCAGTCTTTTTACCGGCGTAAACATTTTTGAATGGGTTATCACCAGCGGTGTTTGTCCGGCGTCGCACGACTCGGTTGCAATTACTTACACCCTTCCGCCTACTTCTGCAAATGCGGGCGCTGATATTTATGCATGCAGCGACAGCATCACACTCGGCGCGCAAATCCCCGTCACAGGAACCGGCATCTGGACCTGGTTGCCGGCAGCGGGAACAATTTCAAATCCCACTGATCCGAATGCATCCGTAGCTGATTTACCGGAAGGTGTTTACCTGTTTACCTGGACCACTTCAAATAGTTATTGCGTTTCACCAAATGATACCTTGCTGGTTTACATTTATGAGCAGCCGGCTCCGGCAAATGCGGGCGCAGATCAATTGATCCATGTTGAGCAAACGGGTTTGACAGCAGGCGCAGCAACTTCCGGAAGCGGCTACTGGTCGGTCATAAGCGGCTCTGGAAATTTCATCAATGCCGCAAATCCGAATACTGTTTTTTCTGCCGGCGTTGGCTTGAATGTGCTGACGTGGACGGTTTCCAATGGTACTTGCCTGGTATCTGTTGATACGGTGCTTATTGAACGAAAACTACTCATTATCCCGACCGGTATTTCCCCCAATGGTGACGGAAAGAATGACTTTTTTGTCATTGACGGGTTGCTGGATTTTCAAAATGTTTCCCTGGAAATTTTCAACCGCTGGGGAAATGTTATTTATCATTCCGCCGACTACAATAATACATGGGACGGTTCAGCCAGCGGTGGCGAATTCCTGCCCGACGATATTTATTATTACGTTTTAAAGATCCCTGGCGAAGAAGCGCTTACCGGTTATGTTGTTCTAAAACGCACAAGCTTATGAAAAGGCAGCTTGTATTCTGGCTGGCGCTTGTTTGCGCTGAAATGCATGCCCAGCATAATCCGCTGCGCAGCCAGTACCTGCTTGACCCGGTGGCGATCAATCCCGGAAGCGCAGGCATAAAAGGTTTTTTATCCGCCACTACCAGCTACAGGCGTCAATGGATTGGTATTCCAGGAGCGCCGGAAACATTTTCATTCGCTGTGCAAACTCCCTTGCGAAAGAAAAGCTTTAACTGCGGCCTGTTATTTTCGAACGATAAGCTCGCGGTAACCCGAAGGACCGAGCTAAGCTTTATTTATGCCTATCGAATATTTGCCAAAAAGTTTTCTTTCGCGGCAGGCGTGAGTCCCGGAATAATTATGGAACAAAATCGCTGGAATGAAATTATTACAACTGATGCGGGAGATGAGGCCTTCAGCGGCGGAATTCAGAACAACATTTTACCATCCATGGGATACGGAATATTCCTGCATTCGAAACGATTCGTCTTCAGCGCGTCCGGCAGGCAACTGATTCCGGCGCCTGAATGGAGAAAACAGCCCTTCGTTATTTATTCGGGTTATATGATGGGTGATCCAAAAGGAATAACGATGACCATTTCTGCATTAACACGTATGGTCATTTCAGGATCGCTGCAAGCGGACGCCAATATATTGGTTGAGTTTAAAAACAGGTTGGGCATTGGTGCATCGTATCGCCTCAATGAATCGGTTTCCGGTCTGCTCACATTCCAGGCGAATGAACAGCTTCAGTTTGGTTATTCCTACGATCTTATATTGTCGGGGCTGCGAAATTATTCATCGGGCTCGCATGAAATTCATTTGTGTTATGATTTTGGATACCGCGTCGAAGCTAAGAGTCCGCGAAATTTTTGAGCATGAACCGTGTAATTTTCGTTTTCACATTTGCAATCATTTCTTTTCCGGCAGCCTCACAAACGGATGCCGACCGGCCCGGCGCGCTTTTCAGTGACACCTCGCTCCTCAACGTATGGAAAGCTGCTTTTAACTCCAACGCTTCTGATTTCAGCGTAACGCGTTACCGGAAAGGATTTGTTTTTGTTTCCGCCCGGGAAACCGCTCCTGTTCACTATTTCTCCACGGACCCGCTTACACCCCTGCTTGACCTTTTTTATTTCGAACAAAAAGATTCCAAC
>DATDOQ010000265.1:0-4231 GCA_035293205.1 Bacteroidia bacterium | reverse complement strand
AAAATGCCAGCGATGTCAGCATGAACATTTATGACGTTACAGGCAAGCTTGTAAAAACCTTTGACCAGGGGCAGCAGGCAGCAGGTACCTACCAGATTGAGTTTAGCGCCGATTCATTCGAAGCCGGTGTTTATTTTTATTCACTGAATGTAAACGGCGCAACTGCAACACGCCGCATGATCGTTCAGTAAGATCAGATTTACCAATACAAAGAGGCTGTCTCAAACGGGGCAGCCTCTTTTTTATCCCTTGTGAGGCATGGCCATTGATCCGTAAAAATCCGCGCAATTAATCCGTTTAATCCGCGTCCATTAATCCGCGAAAATTCGCGTAATCCGCGGCTCTTTTTTTTATTCTTTTTCGAGCTGGTCGCGGAAAGCGTGCAGGATTTTTGTCGCATACACAAATTCCGACAGCTCTTTATTCCGCGAACGCAGGATCTCCATGCGGTTGCCTTCCCAGACCTTTTCACCCTTATGCAGGAAAGCGATGTTGTCAGCAATCTCAAGTACCGAATTCATATCATGGGTAATGACCACGGTCGTTATATTGAATTCTTCCGTAATTTCTTTAATCAGGTCGTCGATCAGGAGGGAAGTTCTTGGATCAAGACCCGAATTTGGCTCATCGCAGAAAAGATATTTCGGGTTGAGCGCGATGGCCCGCGCGATGGCCACGCGTTTTTTCATGCCACCGCTCAGCTCAGCCGGGTAATGTTTTTCGACTCCCGGCAGGTTGACACGCTCCAGGCAGAAACGCACCCGTTCCTGTTTTTCCTTTAATGGCATCTCCGTAAACATCGTCAAAGGGAACATGACATTCTCACTCACCGACATCGAATCAAAAAGCGCTGCTCCCTGAAAAAGCATGCCGATCTGCTGACGGATCACCTTGCGTTCGTCAAAATCCATTTTTAAAAAATCCTGTCCGTCAAAAAGCACTTCACCGGTTTCGGGCGTAATCAGTCCGACCATGCATTTTACCAGCACCGATTTCCCCGTTCCTGATTCGCCGATGATCAGGTTGGCCTTGCCCTCCTCGAACCGAAAGGAAAAGTCGCGGATGACAACTTTTTCTCCGAACGCCTTGTTGAGGTTACGTACTTCGATCATGCGAGCAGGAGCTGTGTAAGAATAAAATTAAACAGGAGCAGGACAATGATGCTGTAAACGACGGCGCGTGTGCTGGCCTGTCCTACTTCCAGCGATCCGCCCCGCGCGTAATAACCATGGTAAGCCGAAACGGAAGGAATGATAAAACCAAAAACCATTGTTTTCAGCAGCGAATAGAAAAGATAATAAGGGCGGAATTCGTACTGTACGCCGTAAACAAATTCATACGGTGTAACAACACCGGCCAGCACACCGAGCACAAACCCGCCGATATGTCCGAGGAACATGCTGATGATAACCACAAACGGGAAAATAAAAATGGAAGCAATGATCTTGGGCAGGATCAGGAAACTTGCGGAATTCACACCCATCACATCGAGGGCGTCAATCTGCTCCGAAACCCGCATGTTGCCGATCTCGGAGGCAATGCTCGAACCCACTTTGCCGGCAAGAATAAGACTGACAATGGTAGGTGAAAATTCGAGGATGATGGAATCGCGGGTGGCATAACCAACAGCATAAAGCGGGATCCATGGACTTTCAAAACCAAACGCCGATTGGATTGTAATGACAGCACCCATAAAAACGGAAATGATGGAAACAATGCCGAGCGAGCCGATGCCAATGGAGTTGACTTCGTAAAAAAAACGGTTCCAGAAAATGCTTCGTTTCTCCGTCGCGCGAAAAACCTGCTTCAGCAAAAGCGCGTAACGACCAATATGCGTAATCAGGTTGATTGGATTCATCCGGGTGGCCAAAATTACGGAATTCCGCGGGTCGGGCATTATTACGATTTTCCAGTCATGAATTCAGCAATCAGAACCCATTAACATTCCCCATAAACCGCTGAAGATTTCGTATATTTGAGTAAGCATGCGTTTCTTCAGACGATATCTTCCTTTTCTGATCGTGGCCGCTTTCACCGTAACCACACTTGACGGTTGTTTTATTTTTAAGGGTAAAAACCGCTGCGGCGATTGTCCCAGTTTTAAGAATAACAAACCCGCAAAGCCGAGAAGGAATTAGTCATTAGTCATTAGTCATTAGTCATTAGTCATTGGTCATTGGGGGAATACCTATTTGCCATTGGTCATTCGCCTTAAGTTGTACCCCCTAATGACTATTGCCTAATGCCTTAAAATACCCTCTTTGCGGTACGCATGAAATTTTCCTTTCGGAGCGTATGCCGTAACTTTGCAGTTAACCTCAATCAATAAGGGAATGATCCCTGAAAAAAATAATCTGGCTTCTCTTCTGCCCGGTGAAAAAGCAATCATTGAAGCATTTTCAGATGCTGAGCTATCGCTGAAGCTGCTTGAAATGGGCTGTACGCCCGGGGAAGAAGTATGGCTGGACAGAACGGCTCCTTCCGGCGATCCGATTGCGATTCATATTTCCGGTTATGTGCTCAGCCTTCGCCTCGCTGAAGCTTCAACTGTGCGTATCCGGCGTGTCTGATCTTGTCGGGCAAGGCATTTTTGTTTAATAAATTTATTTATCGGAAAGGTCCGGCTTGTCGGAGGAATAATTGGAATGGAAACTATTGTAGCGGCTCCGGTATCAACGGCGGTTAAACAAAAAAAAATTGCGCTGGTAGGAAATCCGAACAGCGGAAAATCAACTTTATTTAATGCACTGACCGGCCTGAATCAGAAGACCGGCAATTTTCCGGGCGTTACCGTTGACAAAAAAACGGCGACTGTACGGAAAAAAATAAGCGGACGTCAGATTGATTTTTATTTTACAGATCTGCCGGGGACATACAGTCTTTATCCAAAGTCGCCCGATGAAGAGGTTGCCACGCGCGTATTGACAGAAAAAGAAAACCCCGATCATCCGGTAGTTACCATCATCGTGGCGGATGCAACCAATCTCAAACGCAGTCTTTTTTTAGCCGGACAAATAATTGATCTGCGGCTTCCCTGTGTTTTGGTTCTCAACATCATGGATGAGGCTGAAAAGGCCGGCTTTTATATTGACCAGAATCGTCTCGCAAACCGGCTGGGAATTCCGGTGATTGGCATCAGTGCGCGCACGAAGACAGGAATTGATCAGCTGGAGCGCCTGATCGCGGGAGATGTGACAATTCCTGCCTATGGATTTATTGATGTGACTTCCATTGGAGAAGAAGCAGTGAAGCTGATCAACAAAACTCATTCAAAACATTCCCCTTACCAGGCGCTTCATCGCGCGCATCGTTTGTACAGGACGGACGAAAGCTGGAAAAAAAAGCTGGAGGCAATTGGATTTTCTTCACCTGCTGTCCAGGCTGAAGAAAGCATGATGCGCTACGGAGTGATCGGCGAACATATTGCGGCATGCACCGGTGCCAAAGCGGAACGCTCTTTATTTTCGGGAAAGCTTGACAAAGTTCTTACTCACCGTATCTGGGGTTACGCGATATTTCTTTTGCTGCTGCTTGCGGTTTTTCAATCGATCTTTTTTCTTGCCGAATGGCCGATGCAATGGATCGAAAGTGGTTTTGCTTCGCTGCAGAAATTTTGCGCCGCCTCGTTGCCCGGCGGTATTCTCACCGATCTTTTTGTGAGCGGCATCCTCGCCGGCCTGAGCGGTGTGGTAGTTTTTGTACCGCAGATCGCCTTGCTGTTTTTCTTTATCGCGCTGCTGGAAGATTCCGGTTATATGGCGCGGGTAAGCTTTATCATGGATAAGCTCATGCGCCGGATCGGGCTGCACGGAAGATCGGTTGTGCCCCTGATCAGTGGCATGGCCTGCGCGGTTCCGGCGATCATGAGCACGCGTACGATCAGCAACTGGAAAGAACGTTTGATCACCATCATGGTTACACCGCTAATGAGCTGCTCGGCGCGACTGCCTGTTTATACGCTGCTCATTTCCCTGGTTATTCCGAAAATAATTGTCGGCGGTATTTTTCAGTTGCAGGCGCTTGCATTGATGGCCATGTACCTGCTCGGATTTTTCACCGCTATTTTCGCCGCGTGGGTTTTCAGCAAAATAATTCAGGCAAAAGAAAAAAGCTGGTTCATAATGGAATTGCCGGTTTACCGGATGCCGAAATGGTCGAATGTTTTTTACACGATTTATGAAAAAGTGAAAGTGTTCCTGTTCGATGCCGGGAAAGTGATTGTTGCCGTGTC
>DATDOQ010000264.1:0-3956 GCA_035293205.1 Bacteroidia bacterium | reverse complement strand
GCTGCACAATTTCCCACCAGCGTTTATTGAACTGGTCCGCCGGAAGATTTTTTGCGTAAAGCTCATATTCAAATTCACTCATTGTTCCCGCCTGCCAGTTGAGCGCAACAATATAACGCAGGGCTTCGCGTAAAAGCGTTTTGATGGAATCCGATTTTACTTTGGGATCAATTAATCCCTTGGCAGCAAGAAAAGGTTTCTGCATGGCCGCCATTCCAAACATCGTTCCGAGCGCTTCATGATACGCGCGGTTTGCGCCTTCACGCAGCACATAAGGAATTTCCGGACGGCTATAAGCAAGGAAATAATAAATATGCCCGTATTCATGATGCGTGGTTTCATACCATTGGCCGTTTGGTTCAACGCTCATCAGCGACCGTACATCCTGGTCAAGATCCATGTGCCAGGCAGAAGCATGATCGTTCTTTTTATACGTGGCATCTGCGGGAAGCGGCCAGAGATCGGATTTTTCCCAGAATATCTTTGGTAATTTTGGAAATCCCATGCTTACATAATAATCTTCGGCAGCTTTTACAACCCAGTTCGCGTCATATTTCCGCGCTTTGATCACGCTGTCCAGATCAACTCCCTGCACAATGACAAGATCACTCCAGTCCTGACCCCACTGATTGGGAAGCCAGTGTGCGGGTAAGTATGCGGGAACTGATTTTGATTTGTATCGCCGGGCCAATTCGTAACGTGTCCAGGTATGCAACTCGCGGTAAAGCGGGTAAATCTCATCGTTGATTTGCCGCAGAAGTTTCATCATCTCGTCCGTGCTCATGCCGTAGTCGGCAACCTGGTAATTGAAATAGTCGGAAAAATCGAGGCCCTGAACGGTTTTATTGCGCAACATCCGGAGATCTTCCAGCGGCTTATGCAGGGCTCCACCGACACTTTTCGCGCATTCCCATGCCGCCAGTCGTTTCGTAGTATCGGACTCTTCTGAAAGTATGTGTGAAAGATCATTTTTACTAACCTTCTTTCCATTCAGAACATAATTATGTCCATACAATTTGCTTGTGGCCTCCGTTTCAGCTTTTATTTTTTTATTTACGATATCAGCGACGTTTTGAGGACTGCTTCCCGCGAAATAGAGGATGTGTTCGAGCTGCTCGACCTGAAGCGGGGTAAGCTTTTCTTTTTGTTTCAAAAATTCTTTTGTCTGGTTAATGTTTTCCTTGCTTCCCTGGAATTTCGCCAGCGCTTTGGTCGCCTGCTGTGAATGATATTCCACCATCGTATCGCCCGGCACCATGTGCGTCAGCATTTTCCACTGCGCTTCATTCGCTTCAATATACAATGCGCGAAACTGGTTGTTGTAAGAAGTAAGAAATGATTCGACACCTGCCGATAATACTTCTGCATTCACAGTGGATTTATTCTCAATCTTGTAAAAAGAGGAAGCAATGATCAATACAGCGGAAACAACAAGCAGCTTTTTCATTCGGTTTAAGTTTTGTTTAGTCAGTAAATTTAATCCTGATTAGTGAAACAGAGAAATTTTTTCAAACAACTGAGATCCCGCTTAACCCTTCATTTCTACCGAATGGCAGACTTACCGGTTAATGCGGTTTGAATACATGTTGTAATATTCGCGGGCTTTTAAAGTATCACCCATCAATCCGTAATTGGTGCTGAGCATCTGGTAAGGACGTGGATCAGCAGGTGTAAGTTTGGTAAGCTGCAGAAACGCTTCGTTGGAACGCTTGTACATGCCTTTCATTCCAGTCAGATTGGCCAACTTGTCCCATGTTTTTATAGACGCAGGCATTTCCATCGTCCCTTTTTCAAAAATTGCAATTGCTTTCAGCGTATCTCCTTTGCCAAGATAAGCGTTTCCCAGCAGCGCGTAAGTATCGGTGAGCACATATTTGCCTGCAATTGCTTTTTCATAAAAGAAAATCGCGGAATCGAATTTTTGAAGGTTCAGATATGCCCCGGCAAGATTAGAAGTATAAGCATGGTTGTAAGGATTAATGCTTTTTGCGATGATAAACCAATTGGCCGACTCCCTGTAATTTGCGCGCTGGTATTCAATTTCACCCAATGCCGCGGCTGCCTGCCATTCAAGTGAATCAATATCAAAAGCTGTGGAATGCTGCTTATACGCTTCAGCCAACAACTGATTTTTCACAGATTCGTCTTTTTGCCTGAGTGCGTCCTGCACCAGGATAACCCCATAATTCAGGTGGACGCGCGCGCTCTCTGGTGTGGTCTGCGCATCATTGGTAAATAAAGTTTTTTCATTCGCCCAAACTTTCGTTCGCGTGTAACTGCGCATACTGTATAGCATGGCCAGGGGAATCAGTACATACGCAGCTGGCGTGTGCCAACGTTTTTCACCGAGACCGTTTGTGAATTTTAAAACAAGCCAGACAAGTAGAATGCAAAACCCAATCGATGGCGCAAAAGTGAAGCGGTCGGCCATTGTATCGCCAATGATGTAAAAAATATTCGAGGTGAGCGCGAAAGTGATGAAATAAAAAGATATCCCAAATGCCGGAACAGGTCTTTTCCTGAAACTTATGCATGCATAATAAATCGCCCCGATCATTCCGGCAAGACCGGCAACCGGCCAGGGATCCGCGAAACCCTTCACGGGAATTTCATTAAATGAATAATTATAGGAAAGCGGGTAGCCCGTCAGCATTTTCACCCAATACCGCGCCTGTGTTCCGATCGCCGTTCCAAGCTGGTCAATTTTCGAAGGGTTTGAAAGTAAAGCATTGTTGTGATACGTGTATTCAACCATTTTTCCAGGCGTGTTGTGGATCACTGTCCAGTGCCAGGCCAGCCAGATCACTGAAACGATTCCGAAAAACAACACCGGCAGCAGCAGCGTCCTGATCTTTTTTTGCCGGAACAAAATCAGCGCAAGCAGCATCACAGGAATAAACAACGCTGCACCTTCTTTGGATAAAAGCGCAAGAAAAATAAAACATGCGGATAAAGCCAGTGTGAGAATTTTCCCGTTCTCACTCCATTTCAGCAAACTCCGGAATGACAGGATAAAAAAAAGTACGGACAAAATTTCATCCGCACCTTTGATGTTCGCCGCCACTTCCGTATGAACCGGCAAAACGATCCAGACCAATGCGGTAAAAAACGCAAGCGTTATAGATTCGTTGCGAAGCAGATCACGCAAAAGCCGGTAAAGCAGATAAGCGCAAACCGCATATAAAAGAACATTCGTGAAATGATAAAATCCCGGTGAATTTTCAGCGATCTGCCATTCGATTGTAAGTAGTAATAAGGAAAGCGGTCGAAACAGCCCCGAATTCGAATCCCAGTAACCGTCCCAATAAAAAGTGGTAAAAATTTCCTTGATCTTCCCTTCTTTTACGAAAGTATTCTCATACGTTACTGCCCGGTCATCAAGCGCATAATCAAAGAAAGATGTGTGAACATACAACAGAAATGCAACCAGCGCAAGCAGAATTCCTAACCGCCTGTCATCCAAAAAAAATGAAGTCTTAACCGGCCTGGAAGAAGCTTTAGATGCAGCCTTTGTCCTGACATTCGCCATTGACAATTTACGATTTACGATTTAAGTACGAAATACGAAAAAATGAAAGTACGAACCCGATGGCTATCGGGTACGAAAAGTACGAAATAGGACGAAATACGAAAAAGTACGAAATATGAATTTAGATTTTGGATTTGGAATTTAAAAAAATCTCAGCTCTCAGGTCTCATTTCTTCTCTCCACATAGCTCCCAATTCTCAGTTCTCAATTCTCAGCTCTCAATTCTCACCTCTCAATTCTCACCTCTTTATTCTCACCTCTTCATTCTCACCTCTTCATTCTCACCTCTCAATACTCAGCTCCCAATTCTCAGTTCTCAATTCTCAGTTCTTCTATGTTGTAAAGCAAGAAAAAAATTCATTTTAAAACAATTTACTGTTGTTATCATGTTGGAATGGGCAATAACTCGCAGACTCACAGACTTTGT
>DATDOQ010000263.1:0-4712 GCA_035293205.1 Bacteroidia bacterium | reverse complement strand
AGTATCCGATTCCAATACAAGAGCACAAAGAATATAGCCACCAAGACACTAAAAAATACACGAAGACAAGACACTAAAAATTAAAGATACGTTCCGCAATATGTAGATTTCTTTGGGCCTTAACTTCGTGAAGCTTTGTGGCTATTATTTCGTGCCTTTGAAAAAGTATCCTGATAAGGTTTAAAAGCAAAATGTCCTGACTGAGCCGGGACGATCGTTATTGGGAACAAGAAAAATATCAATTTGTATTGAAGAGAAAATGATTCGGCGTGAGGATATTGTTTTTGATCGCAAACAAAACCAGGCCGGCTGTATTATTAACTCCCAGCTTGGCCATGATGTTTTTGCGGTGTGTGGTAACCGTATGCGCGCTGATAAAAAGCTTATCGGCAATCTCTTTATTCGTCATTCCTTCGGCGATCAAACGAATGATTTCCGATTCGCGTACGGAAACTTTTATTCCTTCGCAGGAAACAGCATCGTTTTCGGACGAAACCTCATCCTGATTTTTTATGACTTCTGATAAAATTTTCCCGCAAAAGAACTGATCGCCTTTTGCAGTGGTGTGAATGGCATCAAGTATCTCCTCTTTTTCACAATCACGCAGCAAATAACTGTTGACACCCGCAGCCAGCGCGTCAGAAAGCATCCAGCGGTTCGGGCAATCAGTAATGGTCAGGATAGTAGCTTCCGGAAGTGCAGCTTTTAACTTACGAACCACTGAAATTCCAAAAGAAGTGTCGAGGTGATCAATGATAACCAGGTCCGGAGCGAGACTGGGAGCCAGGGTTAAGAGCTCTTCTGCACTTGAAGCTTCACCTTTAAATAAGAGGCCGTTACTATTAAAAATCAGCGACTTAAGGCCTTCTCTTATAAGATAATTGCTTTGCGCGAGAAAGATTCCGGTGGGCATTGGTTTTATTTAGACTAATTTAAAATAACAACTCAAAGGTAGCTGTTCAACTGATTCCATTGAAATAAGGGAGAATTATTTTTTCACAATTAACTGTTCAGGTATGTTGAAACGGCTGCCCTCCTCAGCCAGCTCAGTCGCGCTGAATTCCGTCTGTGTCTCGTTCAGCAAGGGCCGCAGGTCTGTATAACGAACCGAATAGTGCCCAATGATCAACTTACCCACACCCGCTGCTTTAGCAACCATTCCGGCCTCTTTCGCCGTCGTATGAAAAGTGGTAATTGCACGGTCGAGCAGCTCATGCATAAAAGTGGCTTCGTGGTAAAGCATATCCACACCTTTCACCGCGTCGATCACACGTTGATCATACCGTGTATCCGAACAGAATGCGTACGAGCGCGCTTTCTGGCTGCCCAGTGTCAACTGCAAATTGGGAATGACGGTGCCATCATCCAGCACAGCGTCATGCCCCTTTTTAATGGCAGGGATCACATGGCGGGGAATATTCATTTCAACAAGCTTTTCCTTATCCAGGGAATACGGCCGCGGTTTCTCGCGAAAAATAAATCCGCAGCAGGGTATCCTGTGATAAAGGATTACGGTCTCGACCGTCATGATCTGATCTTCGTAAATAAGCGTCGGCTTTTCAAGATTGTGTTCGTGCCAGGTGATCTCATAATTCAGAATGGTCCCGGAAAGCTCCAGCTGGAGATCAATTATTTTCTTCAATCCTGGCGGATGATAAATATGCAGCGACTTTTTACGTCCCAGCAAATGCAGTGATGAAAGCAACCCCATTAATCCGAGGTAATGATCGCCGTGCAGGTGACTGATAAAAATATGATTGATGCGCTGAAACCGGATATGGTACCTGCGCAGCTGGATCTGCGTGGCCTCGCCGCAATCGATCAAAAAAAACCGTTCAGCAATATTTAATAATTGCGAGGTGGGAAATCTTTTCGAGGTGGGTGTTGCCGAGCTGCAGCCAAGAATTGTTACTTCAAATGCAGATGCCATCAGTGCGTTACCGTGATGCGCCGCGTAATTGCCGCATCGCCGAGCGTAAAATTGCAGAAATAAACGCCTCCGGCAAGGCCATGTGTATCAAAAGAAAAAAAGTTGGGTCCTTTCACAACCTGAAATTGCTCCGACCGCACAGCCGCGCCCTGGATTGTAAGCACATTCAGCTGAATTTTTCCTGTTTTTGGCGCCTGAACAAAAAATTCAGCGTTTTGACCGGCAAGTCCCGGCGAAATCATTTCAACTAAAAACGATATGGATTGAGTGGAAGGAACCCCGTTCGGATCATAAATATGAATTTTATAATCGTACAACTCAGCGGGAAAAGTTGCCGGACTTCCGAATACAATCAGTTCCGCGGTTAGATAAACGATCATTGGATAAATGCCGTCACTATTGGGACCGCCGGTTTCCTGCCCGGACACCGGATTTCCTGAAACGCCCACGCAGCCATAGCCGGTTCCGCTATCAGAAGTTGTATGAAAAACACCGTTGACCGGGTTTGGCAGGTAGGTGAATCCCGCCGGCATACCTGTTACACTATCAATGCGGATCCAGTTGATCGGGAAAGTTCCGTTTTGTGTTACCGTATCCGGCGAAACGTGAAATTGCAGATCGGTTGAATAAGCATTTCCGATCCATGCGTCCGGCAGATTCTGGACGGTGTCGGGAACAATTCCATAATCAGAGGGTCCGCTAAATACAGTGCTGTCAATTATACATTGCGCATGAAGGCCAATGCTTAATCCAAGGATAGCAATGAAAACGGAAATATGCTTCATGGAAGGGGGATATTTAGTCGCCGCCGCTCTGCTCCACATCCTCTGCTACGAGTAAATCAATCGCTGAAGGGAGATCACTTGTGATTTTAAGAATGCTGTCGAGCTGGGAAATTGCGATCAGTTTTTTTACCGGCTCCTGCAATCCTGTCACTACCAGTACGCCATTGGCATTTTTGCAAAGCCTGTTGGCGACAAGGATAGCGCTGAGACCTGAGGAATCGCAATAGCGTGTCGCGCTCAGGTCAATGATGAGATTTTTTACCCCGTCAGAGTTGAGCACAACCAGTTCAGACTTTAGCGTAGGCGCAACCATCGTATCCAGCTTCTCTGAATTAAGCCGGATCA
Source organism: Bacteroidia bacterium (assembly GCA_035293205.1). Taxonomy (GTDB): domain Bacteria; phylum Bacteroidota; class Bacteroidia; order Palsa-965; family Palsa-965. The sequence goes on along the minus strand of DATDOQ010000263.1, from coordinate 1,652 downwards.
GGCAATAGCGCTCGCTGCGTTCAACTTCAAATGGCTGGTTCATATTTTACAAAAATAAACTTTTCCACACGCGATGCAAGGTTTAACAAAAATCCTTATAAAAAAGTTTTCCATTTTTCAGGGGTGAAGATGGCTTAATCCACCTTGAAAAGGCCACCAATGGACCATTCCTTGCAGACAAAAACAATATGGTTTGCCTTAAAGATACAAAAAAATAAACGATAAATGACTATTCCATCGCATATCATTTAATGGTTCATATTCCTGTTAACCGCCTGAAATTCAGAATGGGAGCTTAATCATCCACGCGTCCTGCAAGCAGATACAAAACCGCCATTCTTACAGCAACCCCGTTTTCCACCTGGTCAAGGATGATGGATTGCGCCGAATCTGCGACTTCGCTTGTGATCTCAACACCGCGGTTAATCGGTCCGGGATGCATGACGGTAATTTCTTTACCAATGCTTTTCAGCAGTTCCATATCAAGTCCATACTGCATGGTGTATTCGCGCAGGCTTGGAAAATATTTGATTTCCTGCCGTTCCAGCTGTATTCGCAGCATGTTGGCGACATCGCACCACTCAAGCGCCTTTCGGAGATTGAATTCGACTTTTACCCCGAGCGAAGAAATATAACGCGGCATCAATGTGCGCGGACCACAAACCATCACTTCCGCTCCCAGCTTCTGCAGGCAGAAAATATTGGAAAGCGCCACGCGCGAATGCAGGATATCCCCGATGATGGCGACTTTTTTTCCTTTGACGGTCCCGTGTTTTTCACGGATGGAATAAGCGTCGAGCAGCGCCTGCGTGGGATGTTCGTGCGCGCCGTCACCTGCATTAATGATCTTCGCGTCAATATGTCTTGCAAGGAATACACAAGCGCCCGGATTGGGGTGACGCATCACCACCATATCCACTTTCATCGCCAGGATGTTGTTAACTGTGTCAACCAGTGTTTCCCCTTTTTTCACCGAGGAGCCCGAGGAGGAAAAATTGACGGTGTCAGCTGATAAACGCCGTTCCGCCAGCTCAAACGAAACACGGGTTCGCGTGGAATTTTCAAAAAATAAATTGGCAATGGTGATGTCGCGGAGCGAAGGAACTTTTTTGATCGGGCGGTTGATGACATCTTTAAACTGGTCGGCGGTGGTAAGAATAAGCTCAATATCTTCCGGAGAAAGCTGCTTGATACCGAGAAGATGCTTAACGCTTAGTTTCATTATCATTCGTTTGTAAGCAGCCATACATGGTCTTCACCACCTGTTTCTTTCCATTCCACTTTTACTTTTTCAGAAGCGATCGTATCAATGGTGCGGCCGATGTATTTCGCCTGGATGGGCAGGTTCCTGCTGAACCGGCGATCGATCAGCACCAGCAGTTCCACGTCTTTCGGTCGTCCGAATGCCATCATAGCGTCGAGTCCTGCACGGATTGTTCTCCCGGTGTAAAGCACATCGTCAACCAGGATCACGTTTTTATCTTCTATAATAAAATCAATGCTGGTCCTGTTGGGCACCAGGTCTTTTTTGCGGAAATCATCCCGGTGAAAAGTCACGTCCATCTCACCAAGCAGGATATTTTCTTTACTTAGAATTTGCTGAAGGATTTTCCGGATGCGTCGCGCCATAAAAACACCTCTTGGCTGGAGAC
>DATDOQ010000262.1:0-5922 GCA_035293205.1 Bacteroidia bacterium | reverse complement strand
GAGCCCACCTGCGCTAAAGCTTCGGCGGACATGAGAGCCCACCTGCGCTAAAGCTTCGGCGGACATGAGAGCCCACCTGCGCTAAAGCTTCGGCGGACATGAGAGTAAAAGCGGTGAATGAATATTGCTGCTTACTGTCGTAAATTTTATTTCGTAACTACAATTTTCCCGGCGGATAAGCTTTGCTCATTGGCCAAAAGACTCCAAAAATATATTCCGGGAGTAATTTCACGCGTGTCTATTTCAAGCTGGTCTGATTTGTTGCGCACCTCCTGGCGCAGGACTTCCTGACCAACTGAATTTTTTAAAACCACTGTCTCATTCCCGGTAAAATTGTGCTGAATAGTAAATGATTCAGAAGCCGGGTTTGGCCACACAGTCGGGTTCGCTTTCTTCTGCTGATCATGAACATCAACTGTCAGCCTGTTGGTCCATACTCCCGAATAGACTTCCGCGTACCAGACATAATTTTGCCTGTCGATTCCCACTGAATAAGAAACGCCCGTAGGTGGCACGCCTGCAATAATGGTCCAGTTGGTTCCGTCATACTTATAAAGCCCTTCGCCCGATGCCGATACCCAAACATTATTCGAAGTGTCGATCTTCAGGCTGTAAACGCCCGTATAAGTGTTTTGGAACGGCCAGATCGTTGAAAATGTTGACCCGTTAAAAGTTGAGAGACCGCCATAAGTAATCCCTGGAGCTCCCGCGTTGAATGGCCATCCAAAACCCAACCAGAGTTTGCCATTCGAATCCATATCTATGCTGGTTAGCGCACTACTTGGAATATTGGAATTGTTCTGATCGTATAGCGTCCATATGCCTGTTAATGGATTAAAATGAAAAAGCCCGTAACCATGCGCGCCCAGCCAGATATTGGCGGAATCCTGAATAACAAAACGGCCACCGGCAGGAGCAGGATAGTTTGTAAATGAAACCCCATCAAATCTGGACATGGAATCTATGCAGGAAAGCCAGATGTGATTTTGGTCATCAACCTGAATATCGTAAATAAAATGTCTCGGAATAGCTGAATTGTTGGTGTCGTACACAATCCATGATGTGTTACCGTCAAATTTGGTTAAGCCATTCAAGGTTCCGAGCCCGCCGAAATAAGACATCCATAGATTTCCACTGGTGTCTGCTCTCAGACATCTAATATCATTCTGTGGCAATCCGCTGTTTACGGTATCGAAATGCGTCCACGCTGTCCCGTCAAATTTTTCGAGACCGTCGCCGTTAGATCCGCTTCCGATTCCAACCCAGATTATATTGAATTTATCCGCTTCCACAACCATGGCGCTGTTACTGAACATTCCATTCGAAGAGTTATAGTTTGTCCAGCCTGATTGCGCAACCAGCGAAACACAACCGCTGCAAAAAAGGAAGATTAAAATTGTTTGATTTTTCATTAGAATAATAGATTAATTCAAACGAAGAATTTTCAAACGATTGTGGAAAAAGATATTTTTTTTCCCGGTAACTATATTTATTAAATGCAATTTATTCCGTAATGACCAATTTGCCGGATGCGATCATTTCTTCACCACAAAGTACGCGGATTAAATATATTCCGCATGGCAGACTATTTCTTTCAATTATCACTTCTCCGCCTGAAATATTTTCAATGCATTTTATTTCCTGCCCGGAAACATTATAGATACAAAGATTTACCGCGGCGACCATGCCATTAATATGAATTGTTGTAGCCGTGCTCGATGGATTTGGAGAAATAGTAAGGGTGTTAGGAATAACGTTTTCGTTAATCCCCACAGCCGCATCGTTAAACCTTGCAATATAATTGGCGACGTTATTGTCGGCTGCGGTAAATAATCCACCCGCATACAGCGATCCGTTATAAATTCCAAATGCCCAGACGTCATCATTCATGCCGGCGCCCAGAGCGGCCCAGGCTGTGCCATCCCACCTTGCGACCCGGCTTGCCAGATTTCCTCCGGCAATAATAAAAGACCCTCCGGCATATAAAGCCGCATTGTGAACGGCCAGGGCCTGAATGCTATTATCCATTCCCGTTCCTGCAGCCGACCACATCGTGCCATTCCAACGGGCAATTTTATTTGCAGCATTCCCATCCGCTGCGGTAAATTGGCCTCCTGCATATAATTCATTATTGTAAACAGCCAGTGCGCGAACGACATTATTCATCCCGGCGCCAACGGCAGACCATGTGGTATCATTCCACCTGGCAATGTAATTAACAGGAATACCGCCGGCCATTGTTATTGCCCCGCACGCGTATAGTTCGCCATTGTAAACCATTAGCGATAGAACGACGCCATTTACGCCCAGGCCCACAGCAGTCCAGGATACACCATCCCACTTTGCTATGTTGGAAGTACCTCCGATCGAAGGAAACATACCCCCTGCATATAGATTACCATTGTAAACAGCCAATGCTGCGACATATTCTGCACCTACACCATTGCCCAACCCTGCACCAACATTGGACCAGGTGACGCCATTCCAACTCGAAATTGTGCTGAGATGTTGCGGGTCACTTGATTGATGGCCACCTGCATATAATTCGGAATTATAAACCGCAAAGGCGTAAACATTATTGGTGACTTTTCTCTTAGCGGAAGTCCAGACGGTGTCATTCCATTTTAGCACATCCCTCGTTGTATCAGGATTAAAAGCGAAAAGTCCGCCAGCGTATAATTCAGAATTGTAAACTACCAGCGCTCCCACACGACCAGTTGGTCCGATTCCGACAGGAGACCAGACCTGTCCATGAGATAGAAGGCTGGACAATAGCAACCCTGCGAGAAAAAGGAATTTAGTTTTCATGTTATTTGTATTAGTGGCGGAATCATTTATTCCGGCTACGCACTATCTAATTTATAGCATTTTTATCAAATCCTTCTTGACCGGGATAAACCATTCTTTTTAGCGGGTCAGGTTACTATCTGCACGATGATTTGCAAGCATTGGTTGGGTCAAGTATCCCATTCCATTAACACATTACCCCCATGCTCCCATTTTTCTCATTTTCCCATTCTCCCATTTTTCCCATTCTCCCATTTTCCCATTTTTCCCTTTCTGCCATTCTCCCATTCTCCCATTTTTCCCATTCTCCCATTCTCCCATTCTCCCATTCTCCCATTTTTCCCATTTTCCCATTTTTCCCATTTTTCCCATTTTCCCATTTTCCCATTTTCCCATTTTCCCATTTTCCCATTCTCCCATTTTCCCATTTTTCTCATTCTCCCATTTTCCCATTTTCCCATTTTTCTCATTTTCCCATTAACACATTCTCCCATTAGCACATTATTCCGTACCTTTACCTTTTAGAAACCACCTGCCATGAATTCGTTCGTAATCTTCGCAATGATCGGCACCCCAGAGATCATTATCATACTTGTGATCGTCCTGCTGCTTTTCGGCGGCCGCAAAATTCCTGAACTGATGCGCGGACTTGGAAAAGGCATCAAGGAATTTAAAGACGCGTCAAAAGGGGTTGACAACACCAACACCCCCGAGAAAAAAGACTGAGCTGTTTTCGGAAGGATGGTGTGCAGCATCCTCGTTTTTCATTGCCTTGAAAAATTATTTCTCTCTTTCTGAATTACGTGAAGACCTGACTGCCGGGCGGACCAGCTGCATCGCGCTTGTCGATTATTACCTTGACCGTATTGAAAATCATCGCCATCTGAACGCATTTCTTGAAGTGTTCAGCGATAGCGCGCGCGCAAAAGCGGCAGCGGTTGATCAGAAACTGAAATCAGGGAAAGCCGGCAAGCTGGCCGGTATGGTGATCGCGCTTAAAGATAATTTTTGCTACACCGGTCATCGCGTTTCCGCTTCTTCAAAAATTCTTGGAAATTTTGTTTCTCCTTACAGCGCTACTGTTGTGGAGCGCTTGCTCGCCGAAGATGCTATCATCATCGGCCGGACAAACTGCGATGAATTTGCCATGGGAAGCTCGAATGAAAATTCAGCTTTCGGCAATGTGGCAAATCCGCACGATGCTAAACGTGTTCCGGGTGGTTCATCAGGCGGATCTGCCGCGGCCGTTGCAGCCGGACTTTGCCTCGCGGCATTGGGAACAGATACCGGCGGATCGATCCGGCAACCTGCATCTTTCACCGGCATTGTGGGAATGAAACCAACTTACGGCCGCGTTTCCCGCTGGGGCGTGATCGCTTATGCCTCTTCCTTCGACCAGGTTGGCCCATTAACCAACAGTGTTGAAGATGCCGCTATCCTGCTTGAAGTAATGGCAGGTTCGGATGAATATGACAGCACACTTTCCACTGTTCCGGTAACATCCTATTCGCAACAATTAAAATCCGGCGTTAAATTACGAATCGCTTATCTCGAAGATTGTTTCGAAAAAGAAGGTCTCGATCCGGAAATCAAATCGCGCCTCGAATGGCTGATGGAAAAATTACGCGCCGAAGGACATACGGTTGAACCGGTGCGTTTTCCTTTTCTCGAATACCTCGTGCCTGCCTATTATGTGCTGACCACCGCTGAAGCCTCTTCGAATCTTGCCCGCTACGATGGCATCCGTTATGGCTACCGCAGTCCGAATGCAACTGACCTGGAGTCTACTTATAAAAAATCACGCGGGGAAGGATTTGGTCCGGAAGTGAAACGCCGCATCATGCTTGGGACATTTGTGCTGAGCGCGGGTTATTATGATGCCTATTATTCGCGCGGACAAAAAGTGCGGCGGCTGCTGCGTGATAAAACGCAGGAAATTTTCGACGGCCATGACGTGGTTTTATTGCCCACTACACCTGGGACCGCATTTGAATTTGGGGCGAATTCCGCTGACCCGATCAAAATGTATCTGGAAGATATTTTCACTGTGCAGGCAAATCTGACCGGATTTCCGGCGATATCGGTTCCGGCCGGTAAAAACAAGGCAGGACTTCCTTTCGGCGTGCAGCTGATGGGAAAACGTTTCGGTGAGGCGGAACTGCTGGCATTTTCGCAGCGCGTAGAAATCCTTTGTAAAGCGTAACCCAAACGGGAAAATTTCGTTTTAAATAAGACAGGAAAGTGCCTGCAGTTCCCTGTTTTGTGGCTTTTGCTCGCCAGTTCAACAACAATTTTTTGCGGTTTTACTGCGGTTTTTAACATTAATAGGGTGATAATCACTACTGAGCACCTTGACCGGAAAATCCAGGTGCACGATCTTTGCATAGATAAGCTTAGGAACAAGAATTAACAGCGGTTTTACGTTATTAACAGGAAGATGAGTCTGACCCGATGAGAAAGTATTTTATCCTTTTTTTGCCCGCTTTGTTCTTTTTGAACGGCATCCGTGCACAGCAAGACACCATTTTATTTGCGGATGACCCGGTAGCCGCTATGCTCGACAGTCTCGCGCACAACCGGTACATTCTCTCCATTCCAAAACAACAGACCTCGCTTGAGAATAAGTATGGTTATGCAGCCGATTCTATTCCCTTTGCCGACGCGTCAATGGTGAATGATCGTATTGCCAGGCTGAATGTGCAATCGCCGTTCGACCTCGTTTATAATAAAGATGTTCAAACCTATATCAATATGTATGTTATGCGTGGTCGTAAGCTCGTGGAAAGAATGCTGGGGCTTTCGCAATTGTATTACCCGATCTTCGAAGAGCAGCTCGACAAATATAATTTGCCGCTGGAGCTGAAACATCTTGCAATTATTGAATCGGCATTGAATCCGACCGCCACTTCACGTGCAGGCGCGCGCGGGCTCTGGCAATTCATGTACGGCACCGGGAAAATGTATCGACTTCATGTCACCTCCTACGTAGATGAACGTTGCGATCCTTACAAGTCAACAGTTGCCGCTTGCGAATACCTTGAAGACCTGTACGCGATTTTCGGTGACTGGCAAATGGTGCTTGCCGCTTATAACGCCGGGCCGGGAACCATCAACAAAGCGATCCGTCGCGCGGGT
>DATDOQ010000261.1:0-2349 GCA_035293205.1 Bacteroidia bacterium | reverse complement strand
AGGCAAGGTGAGCGTCGCTATTCTGAAACATCCTCCCGCGGTTCACGGATGGGCTCCAGCTACAATGATGAAACTACTCCACCTCGGACTCGCAGCGGACGAGCAGGCAGCACAGGTTCACAAAGCGGCAGCCTCCGTCGCAGCGGCTCACGCGGCAGCGAATGGGGATTTGAAGATTCGCAACGCGAAAACCGGTCAACGGCACACGGAAGAAATGCTGAACAAGGATCAGCGTCGCGGAACAAAAATTCCCACGGACGTTTGAGTGATAATCAAAGAAACCGCACCCGCGATTCCGATATTTATCGGAACGATAATTATCGTTCCGATAATTATCGTTCCGACAGAGAATCCCCCCGCAAGCGCGAACTTCGCGATTACGATTATTATGACACTTACAGATCCGGAGCCGGCACGCGCGGTGACAACAGGAATCGTGGTGAAGAAACACGCGAACGCGGCGAACGTAACACCGGCAGCCAAAGCAGTCGCCGCAACACCGGTACTGCGCGCGGACGAAACGCAGAACTGTCGCAGGAAAAATTAAGGAACGGCAGAAAGCAAGGTCAAACACAGCGCGGCACCACACAACGACGTTCAACCGCCGCAGGCACGCGAACAGGTGGTCGTGGCTCAACCGCAGCCGCAACCACCCGGCGTACAACTTCACGCCAGGGCACTGCCGCCACGGCAGGACGCAAGAAACGTTGATTGAAATTAGTCGAAAAAAAAAGGCCCTGCTCACCATGAACAGGGTCTTCCTTTTAATAAACGGTTTCGTTCAGATTCAGGTTTTCAATTCACCACTGATACTGACATCTTTATCTGTTTTTTTATGAATCTCTTCCACCTGTTTGATAAATTCTGTCACCTTATCATCGGCGTAAGGTCCGTAAGCGTCCGTCAGCATTCCTTTTGTTCCGTCAGCCGATTCAATTGCATATAAGATCGAATTATCGGCCGGATCACTGATACCTTCAAAGCGGTAGAAATTCACAATCTGAACTTCTTCCGGGTTGAAATTTTTATTTGCAGTGGGAGCGAATAATTTCTTGTCTTCCCTTATAATAAAATCTTCATTGAAATTAGCTTCATGTAGCATATCGACGCATTCAGCCAGTGTTTTCATTTTATTTGGAATCTTCATGATCACAAGTTTTAGTTTTTACTCTCTTCGCAAAATTACTCTGATTTGCGTGTAAGCATTTCACTTCATGAAATTTCCTCCTTTTCAGAAAACATGTGCAATGTTATCCGCTTATAAATCCCCAATATTCCTGCCCAAGAGTTAAGCAGGATGCAACAGGCACGGTATATTAAATTGATTTGTGAAGAAAGCTGCCAAAAATCGTTAATCGTGATGCGGCACAGCCTCCTCTGATGGAACTAATTCAGATGCCGGAAAATTATGGTAATGAAGATCCCGGTTTGCAGGTCCGTTCATAACGTGTCCTTTCCAGCTGTACCGGCTGCCGTGACAGGGGCAATCCCAGGTTTTTTCGTCCGCGTTCCATTTGACGATGCATTTCATATGCGCGCATTCGGCGTCAACAAGATGATACCCATCCACGTGATCCCGGAATATGCCGTATTTCTTTCCTTCCTGATTAATGATCCAGCCTTCTCCCGGCGGAAGCTCACGAACATTATGCTCGTCTCCTTTGGGCCGCGATTTCAGGTACGCGAGCAGGTTTCCAAACACTTCTTTAAAAAATACACCTCCTGATTTGAGTAAATTAAAACGCGAAGGCGAAAAAATTCTTTCCCATTTATTTTTCTTTCCATTCACAAGATCGGAAACAAGCATTCCTGCAAATGATCCATACGTCATCCCGTTGCCGGAATCTCCGGTTACAACATAAATATTATCCTTATCAACCGGATTCCTTCCGATATATGCAAGGGAATCCATGGGCTCCATCACCTGCCCTGACCAGCGGTAAATCACCTCTTCGATCGGGAAACGTTCGCGGGCCCAGTTTTCAAGCGCGAAATACCTGCTCTTTTCCGGGAGACCTTCCTGCTCAGCAAGCCCGGTCGGATGATCTTCTCCACCACAGATCAGCAGGTCATAATTTTCATCCATGTGCTGGGTCCGGACATAATGATAAGGCGGAATGGATTTATTTACGGAGTGATCGCCCGTATCCCACCAGAGTGCGCGCGGCAACAATCCCTTTTTAACTTTCGCGCCGATCACATAGGTGCGGTAAGCATATTGGCGCAGGTGCAGTAAATATTTATTGTTGACAGGTGAATTGGTGGCTACAACGATGTGTTTTGCGGTAACGGTAAAACCTTCACGTGTGACAATGCCATTTGATTCAATTTTTGCCGCGTGTGTCTCTG
>DATDOQ010000260.1:0-3350 GCA_035293205.1 Bacteroidia bacterium | reverse complement strand
CGAGGGAGGAGAAGCCCGCCTACGCTAAAGCTTCGGCGGACAAGGGAGATCCGCCTACGCTGAAGCTTCGGCGGACAAGGGAGGAGAAGCCCGCCTACGCTAAAGCTTCGGCGGACAAGGGAGATCCGCCTACGCTGAAGCTTCGGCGGACAAGGGAGGAGAAGGGCGAAAGTTATGAGAGCTGAGAGCTGAGAGTTGAGAGCTGAGAGCGGTTGAAGAAGCAAGAAACGTTTCATAGGGGGTAGAGGTGTTATCAATTATTTTCTGTTAAGCGTCGTCGCATTTGCTTGCTGCGCGGGCATGATCACAATATCATTGATGTTCACATGCGCCGGACGATTGGCCACCCACCAGATTGTTTCCGCAATGTCAGCTGCTGTTAATGGTTCCATTCCTTTGTAAACCGTTTTCGCGCGTTCTTCATTTCCTTTGAATCTCACGAGCGAAAATTCGGTTTCCGCCATTCCCGGCGCGATCTGTGAAACACGAATGTTGTGTGGAAGCAGGTCAATACGCATGGCTTTTGTTAATGCATCCACCGCATGTTTTGTCGCGCAATAAACATTTCCGTTGGCGTAAACTTCTTTTCCCGCAATGGAACCAATGTTAATGATGTGCCCGCTTTTTCTTTCAGTCATCAGTGGCGCCAGGTGGCGTGTCATATAAAGCAGTCCTTTCACATTTGTGTCGATCATCTGTTCCCAGTCTTCTATCACGCCGTCCTGGACCGGTCCCATACCGGCAGCGAGACCGGCATTGTTGAGGAGCAGGTCAATTTGTTTCCATTTGCCCTCGAGCGAAGCAACCGCTTTTTTCACTTCTTCATTATTGCGGATATCAAAAGCCAGCACAAGCACATCGGTTTGATGTTTTTCGCGCAACTGCTTCTGCATCATTTCAAGACGCGTTTTTCTCCTTCCGGTAATGACAAGATCCCAGCCATTCGCGGCGAAAAGTTCTGCCGTTGCTTTGCCGAATCCGGCAGTGGCGCCGGTGATGAAGGCGATCATGCTTTCGCTGTGTTTAATTTGCTTTTTCTGAATCCGTACATAAAATATACCAACAGTCCAATCATCAGCCAGGCGAAGAAATACATCCAATTTGAAATGCTGAATCCTGTAAACAAATAAAGACAGGAAAGAAAGCCCAGCACCGGGATTAATGAATAATTTCTCAGCCAGGACATTATTGACATAAAAATGCAAAGGAGAAGAAAAAACAGCATGGGTATATTGGCAGCCGCGTTTTTCTCATTGATATCAAAAAGCTCGGCAAGGAATGACCGGTTAAATAGCAGCAACGTTGCGAATGTGACCGCGACAATTCCCGGCACTATAAATTTCGCGTTAATGTAAGGGAGCTTGAATTTCCCTTTCGTGTCGTCAACTCTTTTGGGCAGCACCAACACACCGCCACAGACAAGCGTGAAAGCGAAAAGTGTTCCGATGCTTGTAAAGTCAAGAATGAAATCGCGGTTTGTGAAGAAAATGGGAATTCCTACCACCAGGCCCGTTACAACCGTAGCGAAAGCAGGCGTTTTAAACTTCGGGTGAATTTTCCCAAAACGCTGCGGCATTAAACCATCCCTGCTCATGGTCATCCAAATGCGGGGCTGACCCATTTGAAAAACGAGTATAACGCTTGTCATTGCTACAACCGCGGAAATTGAAACAAGGTAGAGCATCCATTTCACGCCTTTCATGCGGAAAATTTCCGCAAGCGGATCCTCCGTATCAAGAGAAGCATAGGACGCCATTCCGGTAAGTACAAGAACAAGTAAGACGAAAATAATGGTGCTTATTAAGAGGGAATAGATCATTCCGCGCGGCAGGTCACGCTGTGGATTTTTGCATTCTTCGGCAAGTGTGGACACCGCATCAAAACCAATGAACGCGAAAAAAACAGAAGCGACACCAGCCATCACACCGCTGAATCCATTCGGCATAAAAGGCGTCCAATTATCAATATCGATGTAAAAAATGCCGACAAAAATAATGAGTACAATAATGGCAAGCTTGATGATGACCATCAGGTTGCTGACATTCTTTGATTCTTTTACACCGATAAGAACGAGTAGTGTTACAATAATATTTATCAAAACCGCGGGCAGATCAAATATGGTTTTCAGGCCACCCAGCACAGGAGCGGTGGTCCAGGACCTATACTCTTCCGTGCTTGTTATCGCTGCCATTTTTTCACCATATAATTCATTCAGAGAGCCACCTTTGTAAATAGCGGTTTGAACTTCTTCGCTGTTGAACCAGTCAGAAAATGCGGTGGTTGTTGGAACAGTCATACCGGCAAGATGACTGGCATAATCAGAAGCAAAAGCAGATGCATTGAGGAATGCCAGGTGCGATTCCGAATAATTAGCCGTTAACCAGGCCGGTAAATACAAATGAAAAGCTTCCAGCAAATTGGTGAAATATCCACTCCAGGAAAACGCGACATAAATATTACCGATCGAGTACTCCATCAGCAGCGCCCAACCGATGATCCAGGCAAACAATTCGCCAAATGAAACATAAGCATACGTATATGCGCTTCCTGACATCGGAACACGTGATGCAAATTCGGCATAACACAGTGCAGTAAATCCACAGGCTACCGCGCAAATGAGAAAAAGAAAAATTACTGCCGGCCCGCCCGAAGCACAAGCTGAACCAATGCTGGAAAAAATCCCTGCGCCAATAATTGCCGCAATTCCAAAAAAGGTAAGATCACGGGTTGTTAAAACCCTGTGAAGCCCGTGACCATGAATATCCTCTTCATCGCCACGTATTGCCTGGACGGGTTTTTTGCGTAATAACTTATCAAAAAGCATGGGATTTGTTTAGATTCCGGGTCATTTTTCAGGTAGGCAAATGTACAATAATCAGGAAACCCGGCCACGAAACGCGACTCACCCACCAGAAACGGTTTTGCCTTTTTGTAACCGGCTCATTAATTTATTTAGGTCAAGAAGCATCAGAAGACCTAAAAAAAGAAATGGCAGGGCGAGTGAACGGTAGCGTACAAGTGCGCCTAACACAGGTGTAGTAAGGCCCGCCACCGCGATCAGCAGAATTGAAAACACCAGGCAGAATCCAAACAGGGAAGCATGCGAAGGCGTTTGCGGATAAATAAAAATCAGGATGACAATAAGAATAAAGAAAATATTTTCAAGCGCAGGAAAAATAAAAAGTGGTTTTTTTGCTTCCCATAAATAAGGTCGGAACAGGGTACGGTAAAAGGCACCTGGCAGCGCTTTCAGAATGGAACTAAAACGTGGTTCAAGAAAATCTGCTTCCATCAGACTGCCTGAAGGGGGGCGATCTGAAAATAATTGGTAGGCATGATCTTTATACTTG
>DATDOQ010000259.1:0-2673 GCA_035293205.1 Bacteroidia bacterium | reverse complement strand
ATTTTATTTCCCGGAATAAATACCGCGAACGGAATAAACAAGAATTCCTCAACCAGCTTCAACACGAATTCGGCGATTTTTATTTCCTGCCCGAAGGTGGATCCAACACGCTGGGCGCAAAAGGCTGCTCCGAAATTCTTTCCGGTGAAACGGACGCGTTCGATGAGATCGTTTGTCCCGTTGGCACCGGCGCCACATTAGCCGGATTGATTGCCGTGGCAAAATCGCACCAACATATAACCGGCATCGCACTTCTGAATGGAAAAAATTATCTTGAAGAAAACGTCCTGCAATTTCTCCCTGCTGCTGTGCGCTGCCAGTGGCACATCGATCACCGCTTCACCCTCGGCGGTTACGGAAAAACAAATGAAACACTCACACAATTTATAAATTCCATGCGCACCCTCCACAATATCCCGCTCGATCCGGTGTATTCCGCAAAAGCCTTCCTCGCCCTTCACCAGATCGCAGGAGAAAAATCAAACGAGCATAAAAAATTTCTTTTCATCCACACTGGCGGTTACGGAATCAACTCTTTTTACAAAAATAATCCGCGTTAATTAATCCGTGCTAATTCGCGCTAATCCGCGGCTCTATTTTTGGCTTAGTTTTTTTCGATATAAACCGACGTGCTCGGGAAAGCAAACACCAGCCCATGTTTTTTTACAAGTTCCATCACAAGAAAATTCACTTCTTCCTTAATGCGCAGGAAATCTTCTTGTTCGGGTTTCGAAATAAAATAAAGCAGCAGGACATCAACCGAGCTTGAAGCAAGATCAAACAATGAAGCCTTCGAGTCGGCGTGCACGAGTCCGGGATGTTTCATGAGCAGGTCACCGGCATCAAGGATGAACGCGCGTAACTGTTCCGGCGTGGAAGAATAGGTGAGGCTTACGATCATTTTCACCCGCAGCGCATTCCGCAAGGTCAGATTGATCACTTCGTTTTCCACTATTTTGCGGTTCGGAACAGTAATTAAACTCCGGTCCTCCGCGCGTATGCAGGTGCTGCGGATTCCAATGCTCTCAATCGTGCAGGCCTGTCCGGAATACGTGATCGTATCACCCACGGTAAAAGGCTTGTCCAGGAAAATGGTAAAGCTGCCCAATAAATTCTCCAGGCTCTCTTTCGCCGCGAGCGCCACCGCAATGCCCCCGATGCCTAATCCCGCGATCAGCGAAGCCACGTTCAAATGAAACACACTGCCGAGAAGAAAAAAGATCGCGAAAATTACAATGATTACTTTGATCGATTCGCGCAGGAAAGGAACCAACTGGTCATCCTCCTTGCCCGGTGTTTTTTCAGCGCGTGCTTTTAAAAGCAAACCAAAAAAATCCGTCAGCCGCAGCAGGACCCACGTAAAAGAAAACTCGATAAGCGTAAACAAACCTCTTTCCAGCGTCATCCGCACACCGAATTTATCAGGCGCGGACATTTTCCAGTGGGGCGGCCAGGTCAGTTGATGCGCAGCGATGTAGACAAGCACCAGGAGTATAAAAAGGTAAACGGGTTTTTTGACCAGCGCGAGCAGGGCGGTAAATCCCACCTGTTCCGATTCTTTTTTGTTGAAAAAACGGAACACCAGCTTGCTGAATCCTTTCGTAAACAAAGAGCGCAGGAGCAAGCCCATAAAAATAATTCCGGCGAACCACAGCCAGTCTTCCACCGTGTTGGGCGCGATGAATTCTTTTTTTAAAAACTCGCCTGTCTTCATGCGATCAGTTGTTTCAGCGCTATGCCAAAAGCAGTTTGGGCAATTCTTGTTTTAGCAGGATTTTCCTGCAATGTTTTTTCCATAGCAGAATGGATCGTCCGCGACACATCCCCGAATATCGCCTTATCGTTCAGTTCCGCGTTTTCGCTCATCAGGTAGGCGAACACGCGCGCCATCCCGCAATTTGCGATAAAATCAGGGATTACGCTTACCCGGTTGTCCGCGTATTCGCCAATGGCTCCGAAGAAAATTTCTTTATCCGCGAACGGAACATTTGCACCGCAGGAGATCACTTCGAGTCCATTTTTGCAGAGCGTGTCAAGCTGTCCGCGCTTAACCAATCGGGATGAAGCCGCGGGGATAAAAATTTCTGCGCCGCAATCCCATATTTTTTCCTTCGCTTCCGTTGCGCTAAGCATTGCCGGTGCAAAAAGCTTATTTCCCTTCTTTGTATTGAACAGGGATGTTATTTCATCAGCAGAAAATCCTTCCGGATTCAGCAAACCTCCTTCGCGGTCAATGATCCCGGTGATTTTCACGCCCATTTGCGCGAGATAATAAGCAGCAGCGGAAGCAACATTGCCCCATCCCTGTATTAACGCGCGTTTTCCTGAAACCGCTCCGCCCCAGAGCGAATAGTAATGCCGCACCGATTCCGCTACCCCATAACCGGTGATCATATCGGAAACTGTAAATCCTTTTTTTGGAACAAAAGCGGGATCGTCTACTTTTTTTGAAACGCCTACGCGTAACCGGTCAATGCGTTTCGCCGCGATGTCTTTTCCACTGTGGGATGAATCGCTTTCGCCGAAATGCCCGCGCACCACGCCTTCCTGCGGATGCAGCAATCCAAGGTTTTGGGTGATCGCGATCACTTCATGAATTTCATCCACGTTCAGATCGCCGCCGGTGCCGTAATAATTTTTCAGCAGGGGCAGCACGGCTTTGAACCAGCGTTC
>DATDOQ010000258.1:0-7013 GCA_035293205.1 Bacteroidia bacterium | reverse complement strand
TTTTTTACGACGGGTTTTTCAGTGAATTAATTGCGTCCGCAATTTTTTTGTTTCAGACTTTCTTTTTTTCTGCTCCAGCCTTTTTTCTTTCACGGACTTAGGAACGGTTGTTTTTTTTCTTTTTTTAACAGGCCTGAGTGCTTTTTCAATCAACGCATAGAATTTATCAATCACTTTTTCGCGGTTGGTGTGCTGCGACCTTCCACCGTCTTCAATCACTCTTAGGATCCCCTCCGAACTAATGCGCCCGGCTAGTTTTTGTTCAAGGACCGCTTTCTGCTTATCTGTCAGCAATCCGGAACCGCGTAAGTCAAAGCTCAGTTCGACACGTGTGGAAACCTTGTTGACATGCTGGCCGCCTTTGCCGCCGGCCCGGGTGGCTTTCAATACGCATTCGTTTTCCAGCCGCAGATGCCGAAGGTCCATATATAAAGGTAAGAAAAGCAGGAAAGGCGGAATGGAGATGAGCCATTGCTTTTGCCAGGTAATGGTTGTTGAAACCTGCCGGCACTTTAAATTGACATATGATCCCAATCATTTTTTGAGAGGCAGCAAGGTGAATTTCATTTCCAAACTTCTGTTTCAATACATTAAGTTGATAAATTCCGGTGTTAAATATTTTTGGGGAAAACCGGTAATCCATAAAATAGTTTTGAGTTAAAAATTTGCGTAATTTAGTTCTGAATGACCCCCTTCAGACCAACCCTTATCTGCACCCTCCTCCTGCTGGCAGTTTCGTTGCCCATGGCGGCCTCAAAAACCATTCAAAAAGAATTTTTCCTGAATGGAAATGTCAAGTCAATCACTGTGACGACCGTGACAATGCCGAAACGCGTGGACCTCTTCAGCTTCTATAAAAAGACAAAAATATCGCGCATTGATTTTGATTCACTGACAGGATACAAGCTGCGGGAAACTTGCCGGATAACAAAAGCCGGACACAGTGACAGGCATTGTTACGAACTCTATTTCCGTGAAGTAGAATATGACCAGTATGGAAACCGCGTGCGTTACCAGGAGTTTTTTTGTGACAAGGGTAAAGGGAAAGTGAAAGAATACCGTGATGGTGAATTGGTAAAGGTCATCGTACAAAAGCGACGAAGATTGCTTCCGTGGTAATAAAAAATTTCTGTCTTCTCGTCTGTTTGATATCGGGTCTCTCTGGCATCTGCCAGCAGCCAGACAGTCTCTCCGCATATTATTCCAGGAAAACAAAAACGTATCTCGATAAAGATGGAGTGCTGGGAATGCATTACTCCATTGGAATAAATGGCGTAAGCATTTATAAGGATGCCGCTGCAAAAAAAATAAACCGGCCGGAATATTATTTGGGTTGGAATGAGCTAGGCATTTACAGGAATGTCATGAAGAATGCACCGCGGCAGGAAGCGATCCGGATCATGCGGGAAAAAGGCAGCGGCCCTTTTCAGGAAGAAATAATTGCACGGTATAAAAGCGGCAAAACGAATATTCCGCCATCTGTTCAAGAGAAGCCGCTTTCAGGATACCGTATTGTGATCGACCCCGGGCATTTCGGATCTGACTCAGCTACCTCAAGGATGGAAGACAAGTATATTGACTTTAATATTCCCACAGGGAGGGACAGCGAAAGAGTCACTTTTTTCGAAGCCGCTTTAACTTTCAAGACCGCGTCATTTCTTGCTGATTCATTGAATAAGCTCGGAGCAATGGTGCTGCTTACACGTCAGGCGCCGGGATTAACCGCCTTCGGAAAAACATTTGAGCAATGGAAAAAGGATGATTATACACGGACGCTGGATTCATTATTGAAAATTTACCCTTCAGATAAAAATTTACACGTTTTGAAAATGGGCAGGATAAAGGACGACAAGGCAGTTTTTCGTTATGTTTTCCGAGACGCGGAATTGCGGAAACGATCGGAGATCATTAATGCCTTCAAGCCTGATCTTACCATCATTATCCATTTTAATGTGGATGAAGCAAATAAAGACTGGAAAAAACCGACTACGAAAAATTTCAGCATGGCCTTTGTTGGAGGCGCATTTGAAGCCGGAGAGCTTTCCGATCCGGAACGACGTTTTGATTTTTTGCGTTTAATGCTGACAAATGATCTGGAAGAAAGTGTCCGCGCTTCCGGAATTGCTGCGAAACATTTTAAGGAAAAGTTGCATGTTCCGCTGGCAAAACGAACGGATGCAGCTTATTTGGTGCAAAGCTGTGTTCCGGCCGGTGAACCGGGTGTTTTTTGCCGGAATCTTTCACTGACGCGTCTGGTGCAGGGACCTTTGATTTACGGTGAAACGCTTTACCAGGATAATCTTATTGAATGCAAACGTTTTGATGCAGATTGCAATGCAAGAATAGAACGCGCGGAAGCGTCGCGTGTGAAGCAGGTGGCGGATGCTTATGTTGCGGCAATATTAGAATGGCGTATGGAGTGATCCGCCTACGCTGAAGCTTCGGCGGGATGGAGAGAGAACTGAGAACTGAGAATTGAGAACTGAGAGGGGAGAATTGAGAGGGGAATGAGGAGAGGAACAGCACCACTGACCACCAACCAACCAACCAACCAACTTAAGCTCAATTCTCATCAGAAGGGCGATTCACAATGTATCCTCTCCATTTATCGAGCAAAGCCTGCATATCGGCGGGAAGTTGGGAATCAAATTCAACCCATTCTTTTGTGCGCGGGTGAATAAAGCCGAGTGATTTCGCATGGAGCGCCTGGCGCGGACATAGTTCAAAGCAGTTGTCGATAAACTGCTTGTATTTTGAAAAGGAAGTGCCTTTCCAGATCCGGTCGCCGCCGTAGGTTTTGTCGTTGAACACCGGATGACTGATGTATCGCATATGCGCGCGGATCTGGTGCGTTCGGCCGGTTTCAAGCTTACATTCCAAAAGCGTCACGTAACCGAAACGTTCGAGCACTTTCCAATGGGTGACGGCATGTTTTCCGTGTTCGCCGCCGGGAAAAACTTCCTGAATTTTACGGTCTTTCAGGCTGCGGCCAATATGCCCGGTGACAGTTCCCTCGTCATCCTCAAAATCACCCCACACGAGCGAAATGTACCGGCGGTCATTTGTGCGGTCAAAAAATTGTTTCGCCAAAAAGGCAAGCGCATATTCCGTTTTTGCAACCACCATGATACCTGAAGTATCCTTATCGAGGCGATGAACCAATCCCGGACGAAGCTCTTCCTTTGACTCCGGCAAATGCTGAAAATGCCAGAGCAGTCCGTTCACAAGCGTGCCGGTGTAATTGCTGAAGCCGGGATGAACTACAAGTCCAGGGCGTTTGTTGACAATGATAATTTCTTCATCCTCGTACGCGATATGGATTGGAATATCTTCGGCAATCAGCTCAAAAATTTTCGGCGGATGGGGAAGAAGGATTGTGATAACGTCGCGTGGTTTTACTTTATAGCTGCTTTTTACAGCTTTATCATTCACCATGATGTTTCCAGCCTCGGCAGCAGCCTGCACTTTTGTACGCGAAACACCGGATAATTTATAAAGCAAATATTTGTCGATCCGCAGCATTTCCTGCCCGGGATCAACTGTAAAACGGTAATGTTCGAATAATTCCTGGTCGGTAGCTTCGACATCCTCTTCGGCCATGGCGTAAAAGTAATCGAATGTTTCCGCCTTGCCGGACCCATATGAAGTATTGCAATAAAAAAAGGGAAGGCGAATGTTACAACTGCTTCATTATATCGCTGCTAAAATCAACAAGCGACCGAAGCTTGAAATCGGCGATATCAAAACGTGTCTGCTTGAAGTGATTTGCAGCCGGCACCGCGATGCATTTCATTTTTGCTGATTTTGCAGCCAGAACTCCATTAAAAGAATCTTCGAAAACAAGGCAACGGGCAGGTTCTGTATGAAGCGCTTCTGCAGTTGAGATAAAAACTGCCGGGTGAGGTTTGCCATAGCGTTCATGTTCGGCGGATTTAATCACATTAAAATATCCGCCTATTCCATAAAACGAAACCAGCTCGAGGATCAGCTGCAATGGAGAAGAAGAAGCAAGCGCGATTGGAATTTTCTGGTCCTTAAAAAAACGTATAACTTTTTCAGCGCCCGGCATCAGCTGCGAATTAATTTTTACAAGGTGCGCCACCTCACCGAGAATCATTTTTTCAACTTCGGGCAACGCCGGTGATTCCCAGGGATGAAGATTGTGCCAGTGCCGGATCACTTCACCGATCTGGTTACCCATCATCCGCTCAAATTCTTCTTCCGACGGCGCTACACAAAGCTTCCCGAAAATTTTTGACTCCGCCTGCCGCCAGTATGGCTCCGAATCGATCAGGAGGCCATCCATATCGAAGATGGCTGCTTCAATCATAAATAAAGTTCAGGACGGCTCTTTGAATAAGGTGATAAAGTCAGCTCATGCTCACGAAAAATAAAGGCATGAAAAAACCCGGTCGAGAAGTTTTCCCCCATGCTCGACCGGGTTAAGTTGTGTTGAAGGTTTGACCTTCTGGTTTCGGTGATGAGCTGCAGGACCCAACTGCGTGTCATCTGATATGAGAAGTGTATAGAGATAGAAACAGAACTCCGAAACCCTACACATGACAAATATATTTTGCAATACCCGAAATTAAAGCGAGGGTACCGCATTCTGGGACATTCGTTTCGTGGGGTTAAAACTACTAAAACAGTGAAAATCAATATAATACAAGTAATAATCCGGACATTCGCTGTTTAATTTGAATGGGTTGCTTTTTCATCCTCCCAGACGTGATTTTTGTAGTCTTTTAGCGGGTTGTAGAGGGAATCCCGTTCAACAGGGTGCCTGTCTGCATTTTTTATCAAATTTAACATTTCTCTGGTGCTTAAAGCCGGTTTTTGTTCCTCAGAACCCGCCATAACGTAAATTTTGGTCGAATCGTCGATCGTGCCGTCAATATCATCAACGCCAAAATTCAGCGACAGCTGCGCATTGGTCCGGCCAAGCATTGGCCAGTATGCTTTCAGGTGAGCGATATTATCCATAAAGATGCGCGCGACTGCAAAATTCTTCATGTCTTCAATCACGGAAGCTTCTGCAACATGCGACATCTGATTTTCCTTATTCCGGAAACGCAGCGGAATGAATGTATTAAAACCTTTCGTCCTTTCCTGGAGTTCGCGCAACCTGTTCATGTGATCCGCACGATGTTCGTACGTTTCGACATGTCCATAAAGCATGGTGCAGTTGGATGGAATTCCCAAACGATGCGCCGTTTCATGGATCTTGAGCCATTCCGCCGAAGTGCATTTATCAGCAGCGATCTGTTCCCGGATATTTTCATCAAAAATTTCTGCGCCGCCACCGGGAAGGGAATTAAGTCCGTGTTCCTTTAAAAAAAGCAATCCTTCTTCAATGGTCACTTTGGCTTTCCTGAACATGTATTCCAGCTCCACCGCTGTGAAAGCCTTGATATGAATCTGCGGCATTATTTCACGGATGCCGGAAAGCAGCTCTCCGAAAAAAGTCAATCCAAGCTTCGGATGCACGCCGCCGACAATATGCACTTCGGTAACGCTGGAATTTTTATAGCTCCTTACGATGTCGAGCATTTGCTCCGCACTCAATTCCCACTGGCCATCTTTTTGTTTCAGCAGGCGGGAATAGGAGCAGAATTTGCAGTCGAACACGCAGATGTTGGTGGGTTCGATATGAAAATTCCGGTTAAAATAAACGAAGTCTCCATGCAGCTTTTGCCTGATATGATTGGCCAGCGCTCCGGCAAATCCCAGGTCGGCCTCGCGGTATAAGTTCACCGCTTCCTCAACACTGATCCGTTCTGAATTCAATACTTTTTCTCCAATGGCGCGCAAATGCGGTTTCACTGTATTACCGGTAAGCAGGTATTCGACCGCGGAGGGTTTTGAAAGAGACATTTTGTTGTATTATTCCGGAAAACGATAGCGCGCAAATTTACAGATAATAAAAAACCCGCGAACAAAATGTTGCGCGGGTTTATATAAACGATTCTGCGAAAAATTAATGTAAAATAACTTTCCGGATAACCTTTTCGTGCCTGCTTTGTACTTCGATGAAATAAATTCCTGAAGAATTTCCTGACAGGTCAAGCGATAGCTGTTCTTCCGCAATGGCATCATAATGGCGCGTATAAACCACTTGTCCCATTGCATTTGAAATGATTACATCGAAATCATCCGTAAGTGCCGTTCCGAAATCGAGCGTCACAGCGCCGTTCGTCGGTGAAGGATAAACAGCGAATATTCCTGCCAGGGAGTTTTCTGTAATACCAACCGGCGTACAACCGTTCGATGTCTTTATGCTTACACGGGTGCCATTCAGGCAGGTTCCCATCCGTGTTTTCTGACCGGCAGTAAACATATACATGCAGGCATCATTTGTATAATCCATGTAATTCATCCACATTACACCCGGTGATGCGGTCTGGCATGCATCGGTCAAAGGAAAAGACGGACAGCCATAATTTTCATCAGCCTGGTTGGGCGTATCGGTAACATTATCGGTACCTGAACACGATGAACCATCATCACCCCATATATGCCGCAGGTTTAACCAGTGCCCGATCTCATGCGTGGCGGTCCTGCCTTTATTGTAGGGAGGTGACGCGCCTGCAACGCCCACGGCGGTGTATTGTAATACAACTCCATCGAATGACGCGGATCCACCCGGTGGCGTTGCATATCCCAGCAACGAACTTCCCAGATTACCAACCCAAATATTCAGATACTTGTTACGGTCCCAGGCATTGGCGCCTCCGTTAGCGGTAAATTTAATGTCACTACTGGAACCAAAATTTGTCACTGTGGTTTGAACTCTTTCTATGCCGTCCGTCCAGTTGCCATTCGGATCCCGCTGGGCCAGGCAAAAATTGATTTCACAATCCGCGGCAATGCTTTTCCACACCGATGGGACAAGATTGGTATCTGTGTTCAATTTCCTGAAATCTTTATTCAGCACATTCATCTGATCAGTGATCCGCGTTGTTGAGATATTTTGTGCGGTGGTGTTCCAGATCACGTGAAAGATTACCGGAATG
>DATDOQ010000257.1:0-7810 GCA_035293205.1 Bacteroidia bacterium | reverse complement strand
AAAGTATATACCCAACCCCCAGCCAGTTGAACATGCCTGCAAGTATGCAGACCAGCGCCACATAAGAATTGTTCAGCGCGATCTGGAAAAACATGAGAAATGCATTCTCGTCCTTGTAAATTCCCATCGGGTCGCCCCTGGCCATATTCTCAAGAGTAAGATCCACGTAGCCATCCCCGAGAATCAACCGGACAAAAGCAGTGTCGTGTTTTGAAGAAATAACGCCGATCCAGGCAGAAACCGCCAGCAGCAAAAAAGCGATCAACAGGTTTTTGCGGTTCCTGCTCATAATGTCCGGAATTTCATTTGTCCAGAACCGGAAAAGTCGCGCGCGTTTTTCTTTTTTATTCTTGTAAATCTCCTGGTGAATTCGTGCGGCGAGATCGTTCAGGTATTTTTCCGTGTTGGATCCCGGGTAAAATGTATGCGCCCACGAAAGATCGTCGGTTATCCGAACAAAAAGATCGGCAAGCGCATCCGGATCGGAACCCTGGGGCGAATTGAGCATATCTTCAAATTTCTGCCACTGCTCGTAATTCTGTTTCAGGAACGTGATCTCTTTCATGCCTGCGCCAAGTTACCAAAATCCATCGCTCCTGCTTCGCTGAAAAGAAAGTTGTAACCTTGCGACAATTGCTAAATTTGCTTTATGTCTGATACGGCCCGCATCATCACATCGCAAAATGTGATCATCAATTATGAAACCGCCAACATTGGCGAACGTTTGATCGCACGGCTGCTCGATCTGATCTTTTTTGTCGCCTATCTTGGCGTCTTTTATTTCCTGCTCGAAAATTTCATTGGATTTTCCGGTGACAATGACCCGAAATTTGGTTCTGTGATCGCCATCCTGATCCCGGTTCCGGTCATGACATATACGCTTTGGGCGGAATCACTTTTTAACGGGCGCTCGCTTGGAAAGCTGATCATGGGATTAAAAGTTGTGAAGACAGATGGTTCCCCGGCCGGTGTCGGTGAATTCGCATACCGCTGGATCAGCAGGATTTTTGAAGGCGAAATCCTGAGCATTTTCACCTGCCTTGCATTGCCGGTTGCAATGGTGAGTGATAAAAGTCAACGGATCGGGGATATGATTGCAGGCACTATTGTCATTAAAACAAAACAACGATCGTCTTTGCGCAATACGATCCTGAGCCAGATCCACCCACAATACCAGGTAGTTTTTCCGCAGGTCGCCAATTTATCCGACCGCGATATGAACACGATCCGGGACGTGATGACACAAGCTTTTGACACCGGCAATCACCGGCTGCTTGAATATTTAGGAGCAAAAATAAAATCGGTGATGGGGGTGAATCCGAATCCGCAACAGCTGCCGACGGTACAGTTTTTAAATATTGTGCTGGCGGATTATACGCACTACAATTTTCATGGGGCTTGAAAACCCGGATGGAAATATGAAGATGATCGCTCGCTTCAGTATATACTTTTCTAAAAACGAATGCGCATTGGGTTAAGGTGACGAGGCCGGGGTGGTGAGGGGGTTTGGGGGAAGTAAAAATTCTTGTGTGGAAGGGACCAGGGAAATATGCCCGAAGCAAAAACAGCTTGAGGGCTATTATGTGAAATCATACAAATATTTGCATAGCATGGAAAATAAATTGACAAACCCAAATCAAACTGTCTTTGAACAAACCAAAGAAGTGGACGAAAATGGAAATGAATCATGGGGAGCAAGAAAAATTTCAAAGATTCTGGAATATACGGAATTCAGAAATTTTCTTCCTGTAATTGAAAGAGCAAAAGCCGCCTGCAAGAACAGCGGACAGTTAGTTGAAAACCATTTCGTGGATTACCACGAGATGGTAGGAATTGGTTCGGGGGCTGAACGCAAAATGGAAAGTTTCAAACTCTCCCGTTATGCCTGTTACCTTATAGTTCAGAACGCTGATCCTTCAAAAGAAATTGTCGCGTTGGGGCAAACTTATTTTGCCGTGCAAACCAGGTTACAGGAGATTCAACTAATGCAAGGTTATCAGCAATTAAAAACCGAAGATGAAAAACGTATATTTCTTCGCAAGGAAATGTTTGAACACAACAAACAACTAGCCGCTGCTGCAAAAAATGCGGGTGTAATTAATCCGGTTGACTATGCCATTTTTCAAAATCACGGCTACATGGGATTGTATGGTGGATTAGATGCGAAAGGCATACACAGAAAAAAAAGATTAACAAAAAGTGAAAACATTTTAGATCACATGGGCAGCACCGAACTGGCCGCAAATCTTTTTCGTGCTACACAAACTGAAGAAAAATTAAAGAGAGAAAATATTAAGGGAAAACAAAAAGCCAATCAAACACATTTTGAAGTTGGTAAAAAAGTTCGCAAAACAATTCAGGAAATTGGCGGAACTATGCCTGAAAATTTGCCAGCGGCAGACAGCATTAAAAAATTAGCAAAGAAAAACGAGCCAAAAAAGCTGAAAAAGAAAAGAAACGGCCATTAACGGAAATTTTAAAAACGCTCCCCAACAACACAAAAAAGCAACTGCACCAATTTGATGTAGCAATTATCGATTAGGTAGTCTTCTTTCATACAGCACTGTCGCGAATCATTTCAATATTATTTTCTTTCTGTTTTTTCGTCCGGGATAATTTCAGATCGCTGAGCTTTATCGCAACTCTTCCTGGTATCAGCGGCCGCAGTATTTGCCCGGCATAATTTTTAGGGAATGTTTCATGGATACCGAATGATTCCGGTTCGTGATCCGGACAGGTGTAAGTCCCGAAAATAATATCCATGAGCGGTGAAATATTCGCGTAATTGCCGGCGTCGCGGTTTTTGTCGTGATGCCAGTGGTGCAATTCCGGCGCGCCGATCAGCCAGCGCAAAGGTTTGAGCGGGAAACGCACATTTGAATGAATATAAATGGCCCAGATACCGCGGAAAGCAATAAAACCAGCGATCGTTTCAAGCGGGAATCCGAGAATGAAGGCGGGAAGGTTAATTAAGCCGATCGTATAAATCGAATCCAGCGGGTGTTCTCGATGCGCCGCCAGCCAATCCAGATGCTCTGCGCTGTGATGCACTTTGTGAAAACGCCAGAGGAATTCAACTTTGTGCTGCAAACGGTGACCCCAGTAAATGATCAGATCGCTTAAAAAAATCACTTCAACTGCCTGCAGCCACCAGGGCTGGGCGCCAACTGCCGCGCGAAATTTTTGCGGGACAATACCGTCGAGACTTCCTGCAAAATAATTCAGTGCAATTAATACAAGTCCGCTCCAGAGTAAATACTGTCCAAGGAAAAAACAAAGGTCGAGTCCCCAGGAAGGCCGGAATAATTTCTGCTTTCGCGCGGGAAAAACTTTTTCCATTGGCAGAAAGACCAGGATAAGAAAAAAAAGACTGATGCTGGCTGCTATAAACGCGTTGAGCAAATTCATTATTCGCCTATTTTATATTAAGTATAAATTTCTCCGGGCTAAATAAGCTGGGTTCCAGACTAGATAAGCTGGGTTCCATTATCACAGTTGATTTGCTGCTTGCCATTATCCAAAGATTATGACTCCTTTTCGAAAAAATCGCTTCCTCCTGTTTCGCTTTAATGGAATCATAAACAATTTTGCCTTTTTTTGAATTATCAGGAACAGGATTCAAATTTTTCCTGGTTTTTGTATCCTTGCTTTTTCCAGCAGATATTTTTGTGGCTTCGCGCTGTTCAATAAATCCGGCAGGAACACTCCTGTCATCAGAAAAACCGCCCGAACGCCAGGCAACAAATCCGGAGACAAGGGTTACAAATGATACGGCCACGCCGAGCTTAAGAAATTGGGAGCTGGCCATTTGCTTTCCGTTTTTTAATAAGCGTAAATATTATTTTCTTACTTTTTTGGCTTGGTCGCTGATGTATCTGGCGCTGTATAAACGGGTCCGGATTTAGAACCGTACATAATTGGCCGTTGTTGAGTGCCTTTATCACCGGAAGAGTTTTTTGGCTCTGTATGATTTGCTGAATCCAACGAACTGGCGCTGTTGTCTTTTTTTGCGCTGTCCTGCACACCGACCGGCTCGATCAGCACCATTGATTTCGATCCGGACATGCGAGGGCGTGGTTGTACCGAATCTTTTTTTGGTGTGTCCTGCAGCGGACCGGTGAAAGCAGTTTCGTCTTTTATGATTTCATCAAAAGCGCCGGAACGCAATGCGACAAACCCGGAGAGCAGCAGAACCGAACAGGAAAGCGCTGTGATTTTTACGAAACGTGAGGGCGAGTTCATGGTGATGGTTTATTTGGGATGTGAAAAGTTAGGCAATTGAAGTCAGCAAAAGCCAATTTTTTCGCAAAATTTAACAGGGAAGCCTGTTTATAATTCCCACGCTGAAGAAGACACGAAGGTAACAGCTACGAAACTTCTAAGAGCTCGAAGGCGTTACTGCTCAGGAAGAATTACTGCAGCAGGAAGTTAATGCATTTATTTTTTCAGTTCTGCGAATGCAATTGCATGTAATTCCCATTCGGATCCAGGAACCGGGCAAAGAATCCAAAGCCGCCTGGAATTTCTGTTTTATCCATGACCACTTTTCCGCCGGCGCTTTTTATTTCATTGAGCTTGGATGGAATGTTATCGACGTTAATGACAAGTCCGGGCCCTGTTCCTTCCACGGCCGGTTTGGCACTGGCGTCGAATCCGCCACCTGAATTTTCTGTCATGCGGTACATGGCGTAATTGTTATCCGGCAGAATGTCCACTTTCCAGCCAAAAACCTTTGAATAGAATTCCGCGGCTTTTTTCAGATCCGGCGCAGGAATTTCGATGTGTGTGATGGTGTGTTCCATTTTAATGAAGATTAAATTGTTTTCATAAAATTAGTAAGATTAAAATATCCGGAGCGGGACTTATTGGAGAAGCTACGTTTTGTAGCTGGGTTGGAAATAAAATTACCGTATGAAGTTGTGTTTTAGCAGGAGTTGGAACATTTAGCGCAATGGCAGCATTTTAAAAAAAACCACGGAGGGCAACAGGAGGTATGCACTGGGGAACACGGAGGAGAAAAATAAAATCCCAATTTAAAGAAAACAATATTGCATTTGATTAATAACTTTTTCTCTGTGTCTCCGTGCCTCTGTGGTTCTAAATAAAAAATCCCAAACCCCATTTCTGGAATTTGGAATTTTTTTACTATTTGGTCCGCCTTCGGCGGATGTTATTTGTCCTTTTTGGAATTTAAACTTTTATTTCATCCTCATTCTTATTCAGAAAATGGTACTCGAGAAACTGGTAAGATGAAACCGCTTTAATGCCAATTGTTTTATTGTATTTCCGTTTCCATTTCGAAAGCTGGGATTTGAAGAACATTCCTTTGGTGAGGTACGCTTCAATGTACGGATGCACGCAGAGAGTTACGGACGGTTCATTTTGTTCCTTGAGCACATAACGCAAATTGTTTTCGATCTGATCAATAAGAAGGATGCTTGCCTGGACTTCACCGGTGCCGCCGCAGGTGGGGCATTTTTCAGATGTGTTGATGCTCGTTTCCGGGCGCACACGTTCGCGGGTGATCTGAACAAGACCGAATTTGCTTGGCGGCAGAATGGTATGCTTGGCGCGGTCATTTTTCATTTCATCGCGCAGCTTGTTGTAAAGCAGGCGGCGATTGTTCGGCGAATGCAGGTCGATGAAATCCACGACAATGATCCCACCCATATCACGCAGGCGAAGCTGGCGCGCAACTTCCACCGCGGCTTCCATGTTCACTTCGAAAGCATTGCTCTCCTGGTCCGCATGTGATTTGGAGCGGTTACCGCTGTTCACATCAATGACGTGTAGCGCTTCGGTATGCTCTACAATTAAATAAGCGCCGCTTTTCATAGTCACTGTTTTTCCAAACAGCGCTTTGATCTGGCGGTCGAGACCAAACTGCTCGAAAATCGGCAGCGGTCCTTTGTGCAGCTTGACAATTTTTTCTTTGTCTGGCGCGATGCTCTGAAGATATTCTTTGACTTCTTCATACATCCGCTGGTCGTTGACGGTGATGGCGTTGAAAGAGGCGTTGAGCAGATCGCGCAGAATGGCGGATGTGCGGTTCAGTTCTCCCAGAACGCGCTGCGGGGGCTTTGCCTTTGTAAGCTCCTGGAAACAAATATTCCATTTACTCACCAGGTCATTCATGTCGGCATCAAGATCTGCAACACCTTTTCCTTCAGCGACAGTCCGAACGATCACGCCGAAATTTTTCGGTTTGATGGAAAGGATCAGCCGCTTGAGCCGTTCGCGTTCTTCGTGGCTGCGGATTTTTTGTGAGACAGAAACTTTGTCAGAAAAAGGAATGAGCACAATGTACCTTCCTGCAATGGAAAGCTCGGATGTGATGCGCGGACCCTTCGTGGAGATCGGTTCTTTGGCGATCTGGATCAGCACCTGCTGGTCACCCTGCAGCACATCAGTTATTTTTCCATCTTTCTGGATGTCGTGTTCGGGTTTGAAATAAGCCAGTGCCGCATGCTTTTGTTTCTGGCTGATGGTCATCCGCACGAATTTATTGAGCGAAAGCACCTGCGGGCCGAGATCAAAATAATGAAGGAAGGCGTCTTTTTCATACCCGACATCCACGAATGCGGCGTTAAGCCCGGGCATCACCTTTCTTACCCGTCCAAGGTAAATGTCACCCACGGCGAACTGGGAATTGGTCTTTTCGCGGTTAAGCTCGACCAGTCTCTTATCGTCCAGGAGGGCAATCACCACCTCGTTGCCGGAAGCATCGATGATGAGTTCGTTTGACACGGTTGTGTTTTTAAAAACATTTAAATAGCACGAAATACCCGTACTGTTGACCAGACGGGCATTGTGCGTGAATCAGAATAGATTGCGGAGAAGCGGTTGCCGGAATTTTGTTTGACTTGCAGCTGGCCAAAAATATTTTTTGACCAATGACAGCAGTTGTTTTTACCGGCTACCGATCTTAGCGGGTCTTCTTCTTGTGGCGGTTTTTACGTAATCGTTTTTTCCGCTTATGTGTTGCCATTTTATGGCGTTTGCGCTTTTTGCCGCTGGGCATAGATTTAGAGCTTTTTTAGGTTAATACTATTTAATTCATTTCCCGGTTCTGAGCCGGCTGATTGCATTTTGAATATCGTTTTTCGTGACGGGATCCGTTTCCGACTTAACATATTCTTCCAGGTGAGCGATCGCAGTGGCAGTATCTCCTAAAAGGTTGTGCACATCAGCAAGACTGAGGTGAATGCCATAGAGATCTGGCCGCAGGCGAAGCGCCGTACCGTACCGGAGGACGGCTTTATCGTATTGTTTAGATTCAACCGCAAGATCTCCGAGCGCAAGCTGGACATCCACATTGGTTGAATCCGCCTTTTCAACTTCGAGCAGCAGTTTTACGCCCTGCATCGGGTCGCTGCTGCTCTGGACTACGCTGATGCCAAGCCCGATCTTTGCCGCTGCATTATCCGGCTCGAGATCCAGCGCTTTATTATAACAACGGATGGCAGATTCATAAAGCACCGGCACATTTTCCCGTTCGCGCTGGTAGGCGATGGCGCTATAATAACGGCGACCTGCATGTTCCCAGTCTGCCCCGGACCCATTGTTATGAACCGCTTTTTCTTCCGCCTTGCGAGCTGCCAGAACAAATTCGCCATTGGAAGAAGCCACCCGGATGAGCGAATCATAATGCTGTCCGCGGCGCACAAAATCGCGCTCACTCGTGATGATTTTTTCCAGCGTGGTTACCTTGTTTAACACTTCCGGCTTTAATCTTTTGCGCGCTTCTGCCAGTTGCTGCTCCAGGGAAAAACCGTGACCGTGTTCAGCCGGCTTAATTTTATTCTTTCCT
>DATDOQ010000256.1:0-8315 GCA_035293205.1 Bacteroidia bacterium | reverse complement strand
TTCTCCATCGCTTACGACCAGCAAATGAATTACCTGATTGACCTGGAGAAAAAAGGTCAGCGTGAAAAAGTTTATCTGGAGCCTTTACCTGATCCGGGAATGCTGGTGTATGGTGATGAACCTTTCCTGCAGGGATATGGTTTGGAAAAAGCGCTGGGGCTTAACTTTGAAGTACGAAATACGAAATAATACGAAATAGTACGAAATACGAAATAGTACGAAATGGTACGAACCCGATGGCTATCGGGTACGAAAAAATACGAAAGATGAAAAGGGAGGCGGGAGGTTGGGAGGCGGGAGGCGGGGTTTGAATGTGTTAATGTGCTGATGTGTTAATGTGTTAATGCGCACATGCCAACGCACAAGAGCAGAGTGCTGAATATTGAGTGAAGAGATCTGAGGGAGGAGAAGGCATTCAGTTGTAAGTAGTAAATTGCTTCTTGTTGATTGATCAGCTTAACGTTGCGTATAGCAGATTGGCGGTTGAATCAGGTATCCTTATTTTTCCCAGACAATTTTTACATACATCGCAGTAGAAAATTCTTCCCCATTGATTTTAGTGTTGCCGGAAATTCCTCCCAAGTATCCCAGGGTCGAGCAGCCAGAATCCATCACTTCAGAGGTCATGTCCGCCCCGCAGGTTCCCGGCTCGAATACAAAAACATGCTTACCCTGGAACAAATATTCCTTCACGCGCGCGTCGTTACAGGAAGAAGACTTGTCGAATTCTTTAATTTTTTTCTGCACGCATTCCGGCGTACCCTTCGCAATATCGGACTTGTTGCAATTTGAAATAACAAGAAGCGCGGATGTTATCAGGACTACAATGGTTTTCATGGTCTGCGTTTTATTTGGATAAGATCCTGAAAGAAATCTCAAGTCCACTCTACTCACTATCTAATCTCTGCACAGACCCAAGACGTTGGGACATTAAAAAAGTTGCTTTCAAAGTGACTTTTGCCTCACCACCGGCTTATGCCCTAAACTGCTGCGATGAAAAAAACATGGAAAATTGCCTCCCTTTGCATACTTGCATTGGGACTTGTTGCATTTGTCGGCTTCCGGGGCCGGCCAAAATCAAGTTTTAATTTTTATGAATTCTGGCGGCACGCCAATGAGGCGGAATACCTGTTTGATTACAAAAAAGATTATGCTGCGGCTTTAAAAGAATTCAAGTGGATGGAAAAAAACGGGAATGAATATTTTCCGGGTTTAAACGAGTTTTTGGAAGAAGCTATCTGTTATGCAAAGCTTGGCGACACGGCAATGGCGACGAACTGCCTTCGAAAAGCTGTCTTGCGCGGATACGTTAATATTGATGAAGACGCACAATGGGCGAAGAAGGAAATTGGAAACAAATCCTATGTCCTGATTAAACAAGAATTGCCAGAGCTACGGCGACATTATTATGCCAGCAGTACTTTAAATATATATGCCAGGCTAGAAGAACAAAAACATGGCGCTATTGATCAATTCGTCAGATCCAACCGCGTTCTGAAGATGCTGAAAAAAGAAGATGCCAACGCGCTTATGCATTACGCGGATTCCCTGAACATAACCGAATTTATTACGAGCTTGAAAAAGGGTGATGTTCCTCCTACCTCCTGGCTGCTCTATCATCTGTACGATGAACATGATAAATATTTTCCTTTTCTCGATTCCTGCCTCCTCCGACATATTTTTGCCGGGAAATCCGCTCCTGGGGCTTATGCTTTCTGGTACGACCGGCAGTGCGTATATGTCCAAAATAGGCCGCAGAAATACGGTGAATACATTTCGAATGGCATTTTTGACCTTAATGCTAAAACGCCTTCCCGTCCAACGATCGAAGGTAAACTGAATGTTGACTCCGTGGATTTTTACCGTGCTCAGATTGGATTACCGCCTTTGTGGCAGGATGCCCTAAGAATTAATTTTGAATTGCCGGCGGGATATAAATATGTTTCTAAAGAATAAAAAAATAAAGTACGAAATACGAAAAATGAATATGAATACGAATTAAAAAATTGAACAATTATAATTTGCTTATTGCAAGTACTGCACTTTGATTTGCCGGTGGATTTACTAAATAAAATTCCTTATCACATTCTTACTCTTCGGAAACGAATGCCAAGACCGAGATAACTTTGTTGAAGAGCAAAATTTCTCTTTGCGACGATCGTAGAGCCACTGGAATAAATGTAATCGCCGTAAAGAGCCTGGCGCGGGCAATAAGAACCCGTCACAAAATAGTTCCATGAAGGCCATTTCTGAAATATAGGCCCCGAAATCGCCAGGTTGAGTTCAGGACAGAATCGCGGCCTGGTCCTAAAGGTTTTGAACCTGAAAATCGTAAGATGTCCGCCAAGCGAGTCAGGAACCGAAATTCCCCAGCCCGTACTTGCACCCAGGTAAAAACGATTGCCGATTCCTCCGATGAGTGTCATTCCGGACTTTTCAAAATGATATGTTAAGCCCAGGGCGGTGTAGGGCTGCCGCGCCCAAACCTTTGCATCGTACTCCTTTTGAAGATATTGATCCGCAGGAAGTGTGATCCTTGCCATTACACCCGTAGACCCCAATGTTCCGTACACCCCAAACTCATCATCTTCACGTAGTACAATATTGTAGAACATATCCGCCTTCCATCCGGGTGATGGGTAAAAATGGATAACATCCGCGCCATCTGAATTTGGTTGCACCGGTGCATGAACCGTTGCTGAGAAGGCATATTCCAAACGGGATAATTGTGGTTGCGCATAGCTAGCGACCCAGGTGAAGAAATAAATTATCAGGAGTAGTATTTTATCTGGAAAACTCATATCTCCTGTTTGGTATTGTGCAGCACGCCGGTCACTAACTCATCTCTGAACTTATATAAAAACGTTGTGGCTTTTAAAAAATTGCAATTCAACCCAGCTAGGAATAAACCTACCACCCCACTCAAAATTCCGCATTATTTGGCGTACGCGGGAACGGGATCACATCACGGATATTCGTCATGCCGGTGATAAAAAGAATTAGCCGCTCGAAGCCGAGACCGAACCCGCTGTGTGGACAGGATCCGAATTTGCGCGTTTCGAGGTACCACCAGAGCGATTCTTCGGGAATATGCATTTCCTTGATCCGTGCGTAAAGCTTTTCGTAATTGTCTTCGCGCTGTGAACCGCCAATGATCTCGCCGATCCAGGGGAAAAGCACATCCATGGCACGCACGGTTTTTCCGTCCTCGTTCTGCTTCATGTAAAACGCCTTGATCTCTTTTGGATAACCTGTTACGATAACCGGTCCGCCCGCGTGTTCAACGAGATAATTTTCGTGCTCCTTCTGAAGATCAGCGCCCCATTCCGGCTTGTATTCGAATTTTTTTGAAGCCATCGCGCCTTTCAGGATATCGATGCCTTCGGTATAGGAGATCCGAACGAATGGCTTATCAATAACTGCATGCAGCCGTTCCGTCAGCTTATTGTCATAGGTATCATTCAAAAACTGAATGTCATCTTTCGCATGATGCAAAGCATAATTCACAAGATATTTCAACAATGCTTCGGCGAGATTCATGTTGTCGTTGATATCATTAAACGCGACTTCCGGTTCGATCATCCAGAATTCCGCGAGGTGGCGCGGCGTATTTGAATTTTCAGCGCGGAAAGTGGGACCGAATGTATAAACCTGTCCCAGGCCGAATGCAGCCAGTTCTCCTTCGAGTTGACCGGAAACGGTCAGGTTGGTTTCTTTCCCGAAAAAATCTTCTTTGTAATTCACTTTGCCATCTTCCGTTTTCGGCGGATTTAATGGATCGAGCGTGGTGACGCGGAACATTTCGCCTGCTCCCTCTGCATCCGAACCGGTGATGATGGGTGTATGGATATAAAAGAATCCACGGTCGTTGAAAAACTTATGGACCGCGTAAGCAAGGTGATGCCGAAGGCGAAGAATGGCCCCGAAGGTGTTCGTGCGCGGACGCAGGTGCGCGATCTCCCGCAAGAATTCAAGGGGAAGCGTCTGGATCTTTTTATCCTTCTCATCTTTGCCACGTCGCTGTAAAGGGTATTTTTCCGGATCACAATCGCCGAGAATTTCTATGGCTTCCGCCTGGATCTCCAGGGACTGACCTTTACCCTGCGAAGCTACCAGCTTACCCGTCACTGAAATACAGGCGCCGGTTGTAATACGTTTCAACTGCTCTTCCGGAAACTTCGCCATGTCGGCGACCGCCTGGATATTTTTTATCGTCGAGCCGTCATTTAAATGTATGAACTGAACATATTTATTACCGCGCGCGCTGCGTACCCATCCGGATACGTTCACTTCACGGTCAGTTTCGGTGGAGCTTAACAGGTCTTTGATCTTCTCAGGTTCCATAGTTAGATTCTAGGGGAGGACAAATTTAGCCACGGATTAACGCGAATTAACGCGGATTAAAACAAATTGCTTTGTGTATTTCCTTCGTGAACCTGGTGTCTTCATGGATATCCTCATTACGTCTTCTGAATTATAGCCTTCAGATTACAAAGATTAAACACAGAATTGCCAGCATTTAAAGGGGAAGTGGATACAAAGGAAAATATAATTGTTTTTAGAGTTTTCAATGCAATGTTCTGTTAATCTGCTTATTACATAAAACATAGGACTTGATAAGCGATTATTTATGATAAAAATCAATTTTAAAAACGTTTGATTCATAAAATGTTTCCATAGTTTTGCCGTGTGATAAATATTGGCCGGACAGATTCAATGGAACCAAAAGAGCGCATCCTTAAAGCGGCGTATGAGCTGTTTTTCCGGTATGGGATCAAAAGTGTGACAATGGATGACATTGCAAAACACCTTGCGATGTCGAAAAAAACCATCTACCAGTTTTTTCGCGATAAAAATGAAGTGGTGCATACGCTGATGATGACTTCGCTTAAAAAAGATGAGGTGGAATTCGGAGACATCACCGGATTTGCGGCGAATGTGGTGGAAGAAGTTTTTATGATCATGAAGAAAATGCACGCCATCTTCGCGAACATCAATCCCAATATTTTTTATGACCTGCGTAAATACCATCCGTCCACCTGGGATCTTTTTCACCGATTCCGCACCGAGTTTATCCTGAAAATGGTTGAAGCAACGCTGGAAAAAGGTAAACGGGACGGGCATGTGCGGACGGATGTGAATACCCGTGTGCTGGCCCGCCTGCGGATCGAAGAAATTGACATGGGATTTAATCCGCTGGTTTTTCCTCCGGATAAATTCAGGATCCTCGATGTGCAGCTGGCGCTTACGGAACATTTTCTTTATGGCATCTGCACCCTGAAAGGTCACAAATTGATCAATAAATACAAGCAGGTTGTGGAAGAAGACTAAGTTAATGTGGAAATGTGCTAATGGGAAAATGTGCTAATGAGAGAATGAGTGAATGAGTGAATGGGGAAATCCGCCTACGCTGAAGCTTCGGCGGATAAAATGGGAAAATGGGGTTAATGGGAGAATGTGAATAATTCTCCAACGTCTTGAAATCTATCGAGTCCAAATAAAAAAAACGGAAAAATATACCAAACCTAAATGCTCGCTTCGGTGGAAACAAATGATTACATATCAAATCCTCAGTGCGCCTCCGCGCATACCTCGTTTTTACCCCCGTGGTTAAATATTACGTTGAACCTACACGATGTTTTTAAGAGGCAGAATGTATTGCAAAAATTTCAATTCTTGCTTCATAATTCGTACCATTTCGTATTTCGTACTATTTCATATTTCGTATTTCGTACTTCATCATTTCGCACTATGAAAACAGCCCGCTTGTGGATATTTATCCTGCCTCTGATACTTGTGATTTCCGTCCAGGCGCAAACGCCGTGGACACCACCGCCGGCAGACACGGCAAGCTATACGTATTCCCTGCAACAGTGTGTTGATTTCGCGATCGCGCATAACACTTCGCTGCAAAACGCGTTGCTCGATCAGAAGACCGCACATTATAAAGTGAAGGAAGTGATCGGCATCGGGCTCCCACAGGTGAATGCCTCTTTCCAGTTGCAGGATTTTCTCGAGATTCCAACTTCGCTGATCCCGGGGGAATTTTTCGGTGGACCGGCGGGCTCTTTTATTCCGGTGCAGTTTGGCACAAAATACAACGCGACCGCTTCGCTAACGGCAACCCAGCTGGTGTTCAACGGTTCCTATTTATATGGAATAAAAGGCGCGCAGGTATACCAGGAGCTGTCGCTAAAAAACGTGGACCGCACGCGCATCGAAACGGTGGCCGATGTCACAAAAGCCTATTATACGGCCATGATCAATGCGGAACGCAAAACGCTTATCGACGCGAACCTCGACAAGATCCGCAAGCTGAAAGAAGACACAAAAATTCTTTATGATAATGGCTTCGTTGAAAAAATTGATCTCGACCGGATCACCGTCGCTTATAATAATGCCATTACGGAATCGGATAATATCCGCCGGCTGCTGGATCTATCGTTGGTGCTGCTGAAATACCAGATGGGTATGGACCAGCCGTCACGGCTCGCGCTGGCCGATAATCTTTCCACGATCAACTTTCAACCGGCAAAAGCGGCATCGGAAAAATTTGATTATACGCGGCGTGTGGAATACCAACTCATGGATCTTCAATTGCGCGGACGTGTGCTTACTTTAAAAGCGGAACGCTCCGGGTATTTTCCGACAGTCGCAGTTTTCGGTTCTTACCAGGCACAGGCGCAACGGATGAAATTCAATATTTTCGACTCGGATGAACGCTGGTACCCGATCGCGCTGATCGGCTTACAGGTTAATCTTCCGGTTTTCGACGGACTCCAGCGGCATTACCGGATCCAGCAGGCGAATGTTGGCATATTGCGAGCGCAAAATGATTTGATCTTCATGCGGCGCACGATCGACATGCAGCAAGCCGTGGCGCGGGTCAATTTACAAAACACTGCCGCATCGCTGGAAAATCAGCGCGCAAACATTGAGCTCGCGGAAAGCGTGTTGGATGTCGCGCAGAAAAAATACGGCGCCGGCTCGGGAACCAATCTAGAAATCATCAACGCGCAAACGGCGCTCAAAGAAGCCCAGACAAATTATTTCAACGCCTTGTACGACGCGATGCTCGCAAAGGTTGAATACGATAAAGCGATGGGATTATTTTCCAGATAAATGAATGCCTGAACAGATACTTTATAACCTTATGAAAAATCCAGTTACCCTTTTTGCCTTTTATTCCCTGCTTCTTTTTTCCTGCAGCAATGAAAATAAAAAAGACAAGCTGAAATCAGATCTGGCTCAGAAAACCGAAGCGTTTGAAAAGCTACGCAAGGAAATAGCAGAAATTAAAATTGATCTGGCAAAGCTTGATACCACCAGCGGCGTGACCGGCAAACCGGTAAAGCTTACCACTGTTTCGCTGACAACCTTCACCCATTCCATCGACATCCAGGGAAGAGTTGACGCGGAACAAAGCGTTACCGTCGGACCGCAGATGCCGGGGCTTGTCAAACGTGTGCTGGTGCATACCGGCGACAAGGTTGCAGCGGGTGATCTGCTTGCGGTACTCGATTCAGATGCATTGGATCAACAGTTGAATGCCATTAAGTCGCAGCGGGATCTCGCAAAACAGGTTTACGAAAAACAGAAATCGCTCTGGGATCAGAAAATCGGTTCTGAAATTCAATTCCTCCAGTCGAAAACACAGTATGAATCACTCGAAAGCCAGGTTGCTTCGATCGGAGAACAGGTGTCAATGGCGCGCATCACTGCGCCGATGGCCGGAACGGTGGATGAAGTAAACTTGAAAACGGGCGAGCTTGCAGTTCCTGGTTTCGGCAGCATCAGCATTGTGAATACAAACAGTCTCAAGGTCAAAGCGGAAGTGGCGGAAGGTTATGTGGCCAAAGTTAAACCCGGAAATAAAGTCACTGTTTACCTTCCCGATGCAAACAAAACGATCACGGCGAAGATCACTTACGCCGGCCGTAT
The DNA here is from genome assembly GCA_035293205.1 of Bacteroidia bacterium. Classification (GTDB taxonomy): domain Bacteria; phylum Bacteroidota; class Bacteroidia; order Palsa-965; family Palsa-965. The sequence continues at coordinate 374 of DATDOQ010000256.1, read as the reverse complement.
GATCAATAAGCTGAACCGCACTTTTAATGTGGAGGTAGCGTTGAATCCAAATGAAACGGATGTCGTGCCGAATATGGTTGCCGTTTTAAGGATCAACGATTACCAGAATGATTCCGCCATCACGGCGCCGTCCAATTCCATACAGGAAACGGCCACAGGAAAACAGTTTGTTTTTGTGGCTTCAAAAAATACCGCGGGAAAACTCACCGCTGAAAAACGTGAAGTCACCTATGACCGCGCCTATAACGGGATCGCGGAAATCCAGTCGGGATTGCGGCCCGGCGATATGCTCATCACCGAAGGATTTACGGAGCTGAACCCGGGCGATCTGATCACTGCGGAATAATTCAAAGAAAAGAACAGAAAATATTTAT
>DATDOQ010000255.1:0-7434 GCA_035293205.1 Bacteroidia bacterium | reverse complement strand
AACCGGAACCAGATGTTTCAACAAGGTCCGTGCTTGCGGTAACGGTTTTTCCTGTTTCACTGTTAATGACAGTGAGCTTGTATTCCCATGCAGAATTAAGGGTCGGGTAGGGCGTGTCGAATGAATAAAGGACATGATTCGGCCCTGCAAACATTCCCGGATCTTTTTCAACTGTATCTAGAAAAACAGTTCCATTGGATGTGGTAAAAGTCTGCTGGATCAGTCCATTCGCATCCATCGCCTGCACGGTCACTTCCAGCTGATTCAGATAATAAATTGAATCGTATACCTGTGCCATGGTAAGCGCACTTTCAGCGCCGAGAAACGCCTTTTCAATGCGGATATATTGCCGCGGCGACGACTGATCGAGCAGGCAATAGACCACCATTGTTTCTTCCCAATCGTCGAGCACATCCAGCTCCGTGCTGCAGTTCCATAAAAGCGCCGGAACCAGTAATAACAATAGAAACTTTTTCATGATTTTTAAAATCCGCGCAAACATACGAAGATTCCCGCCTCATTCGTGCCAGAATTTCAGACTGGCGGTTATAACTGATTAAGCGGTTAAGAATGCTGCTTCGCTGGCAGCCCGGCATTAATTCAATCCTTTGGCACCTCCACGCGTTTCAGGTTCAGTTGTTTTGCGGGTGAGATCACGATCGGAACTTTTTCCACGTACACGGAGCTGGTGTCAAGTCCAAAAGCGCCCTCTTCTGAAAGACTGAAATATTTCAGGAAATTATAAATATCGAGGAAAATTTTATCCAGAACCGGGAACTCGTTGTCATAAGACATGTGCTTTTCGATCACGATAAACCGGAAATCACCAATGACCTGCTGCTTGTTCAGTGATTCATAGCGGCTGGTAATATCCACTTCATGGTTGCGGACCAGATCTTCCACTACTTTGCGGAACATCAGGTTGATCCTTGGGGCAACACGGAAGCCAATTCTGAATTCGATACGGATCACATCATTTGGAATTATTTCTTCCACCACATATTCCAGCCGGTAGGGTTCGTCAACTACATCTACGTGGACAAACCAATAAATGTCGGCGCGCTTCGGTTGTTTCTGAAGAATCGAGTAAATAATTTTCGACTCAATTTCTTTCGGATTATTCGCGCTGGTCAGGTAAACAAGGTGCGTCGAATATTTCGAAACTGTCAAATCATTACTGAGCTCTTTCAAAACATTCAGATAATCGCTGAGACTGACAAATTCGATGTAACGGTTCCTGATTTTCCGTGCCTGTTGCCAGCTGAACATGACGATAAATAAAATGGATGCGATGAACAAGCTAATCCATCCTCCCTGTGCGAATTTTCCCATGTTGGCCACAAGGAAAGAAAGTTCCACGACCAGGTAAACCACCACAAACAGTGCTACAAAAACGCCCGGATAACGTTTGATCCGCATAAAATAAGTTAGCAGCCGCGACGACATCAACATTCCCAGTATAATGGTCAGTCCGTAAGCCGCTTCCATTGCAGTGGACTCCCTGAAATAAAGAACGACGCCAATACAACCGGCCATCAGCAACCAATTGACGGAAGGAATGTAAATCTGTCCGCGCAAATCGGTCGGATATTTGATTTTTACTTTCGGCCAGAAGTTGAGCCTTATCGCTTCGTTTACCAGTGTAAAAGAGCCGCTGATCAAAGCCTGGCTCGCTACAATGGTTGCAAATGTCGCGATCGCAATTCCAAACGGCAGAAACCAGTCAGGCATCAGCGTATAAAACGGATTTCTTGTTCCCAGCAATTCTGTTTCATGCTGCAGCAGCCAGGCAGACTGACCTAAATAATTCAGCAGCAGCATGGCTTTGACGAATGTCCAGCTAACGCGGATATTTTTTCTGCCGCAATGGCCAAGATCGGAGTACAAAGCTTCAGCACCCGTCGTACATAGAAAAACCGCGCCCAGCAGCCAGAATCCACCCGGATGCTGCACGAGCAGTTTATAGCCGTAATAAGGATTGATTGCTTTTAATACCTGCGGCGCGTCAATCAGGTGAATCAAACCCAGCGTTCCGAGCATGATAAACCAGACGAGCATGCCAGGACCGAAAAATTTCCCGATAAAATTTGTTCCGAATTGCTGAATAAAAAATAACGCTGCGATAATTGCAATGACAATGGGAACAGTTGGAATATGTTTAAATGAATCCATCATCCGCAAACCCTCAATAGCGGAAGAAACGGAAATAGGTGGGGTGATAATTCCTTCGGCAATGATTGCGCTTCCGCCGATAATGGCGGGAAATAACAACCATTTTACTTTTGTTTTTTTGACAAGCGTATAGAGCGCAAAAATTCCGCCTTCACCCTTGTTATCGGCCTGCAGCGTTAGCAGCACATACTTAACTGTAGTTTGTAAAGTGAGCGTCCAGATAATGCATGACAAGCCACCAAGCACAACTTCTGAATTGATAGGCTCCAATCCCGTAATTGCCTTCAACACATACAGCGGGGAGGTTCCGATGTCGCCGAAAATAATTCCAAGCGTTACAAGAAACCCTGCGAAAGTTACCTTACTGTGAACACCGTGGGCCTTTATAGGCATATAAGGATTAAAAAAAAGTGAGACAAAGGTATAAGATTAGATGGGAGAATGGAGGAAGGAGAATGGGATAATGGGAAAATGGGGTTAATGGGGATAATAGGGAAAGAGCCTACCTTTTCAGTTCTCAGCTCTTTTACATCATCCGTGTTCTTTTCATCAAATAGGGCAGCAGCACCTGGCGGTATCCTGCATTAATATCCGCTTCCACAAAGTCGATCCGGTACTGGCCGCAGCGGAGCTTTAATGCATGCTTAAAATCTGTGATGGCTTTTAAATAAGTTTCACGTATCTCATTTGGCTGGACTTTCACTTCTTCTCCGGTTTCGAGATCGACAAATGTGTATGGACGATTTTCATAATCAAATTCCAGCTCATGGCGCTTGTCAGTCACGTGAAACAAAATGACTTCGTGCTTGTTATGACGCATGTGCTGAAGCGCGGAAAACAATTCGTCTGCATTATGCGCCGAATCGAACATGTCTGAAAAAATAATGACAAGCGACCGTTTATGAATGCTTTCTGCCACAGTGTGAAGGGCATCGACAGCGAAAGTTTTCTTTTTAATAATTGCTACATCAACCGGCTCAAGGAGTTTTTCCAGCTCAGCAAACAACATTTTGTGATGCATCGGACTGCTTCTTGCCGGTGTGGTCAAATCGATGTGCTCGGAAAAAACAGTGAGTCCTACAGCATCCCGCTGCATTTTTAAAAGTTCGGTGAGCGCGGCTGCGCAATGCACTGAAAAGCTCAGCTTATTGTCTGAACCGCTTTGCCCTTTTTCAGGCACCGGAAAATACATGGAAGAAGATGAATCAATAACAATATGGCAACGCAGGTTCGTTTCTTCTTCGTATCGCTTCACAAACATCTTATCCGTCCTGCCGTAAAGCTTCCAGTCGATATGTTTGGTGGGCTCGCCGCTGTTGTATAATCGGTGCTCTGCAAATTCAACTGAAAAACCATGGAACGGACTTTTATGCAGTCCGGTGATAAATCCCTCCACCACTTGCCGCGCAAGCAGCTCCAGATGCGTAAATTGTTGTAAATCCTGACGGTTAATAGGCATTGGAAGGGAACGAAAACGTAAGAAAAATCAAAAAGCGTCCGGCGTTTTTACCGAAATCGTTTCACTTAGAAAATATATTGCGCGCAAAATATTGCGCGCGCAAATCTGCTGTGAACGTTTCTGTCAGAACTGTGCGTTCAGCTTGGCAACAAGCACATTTTTTGGCACCGCGCCAACCTGCTTGTCCACCATTTTTCCGCCTTTGAAAAAAAGTATGGTGGGAATATTGCGAATGCCAAATTGTGTGGAAACATTCGGATTGCTGTCAACGTCCAGCTTGCCTACCACTGCTTTGCCTTCGTATTCTTTGGAAATTTCTTCCACGATCGGGCCCACCATCCGGCATGGTCCGCACCATTCTGCCCAAAAGTCAACAATAACCGGCTTGTCAGCATTGAGGACAACTTCCTGAAAATTTGCGTCTGTGATTTCTATGGCCATAAAAGGATCCTGATAAATAAAAATTCCGTGAGTTTTTTTGCGACTCAAAGTTAAGGACTTTTAAACGGAATGAGTTATAACAATTTTCAATACGCGCATAGAAAAATGCTGCAGCAAAAAATTCTACAGACCGTATTTGTCGATGAGGTAAACCATGGCCGCCATGCCCGCCGCGCCCATATGCAGTTCCCGGCGATTCACATGACGGAACAGATCATCTTCCGTGTGGTGATAATCAAAATAACGCGCGCCTTCGGGTTCAAGTCCCATTAGCGCCGTTCCGCTTTTGCGCAATGGGCCAATATCAGCGCCGCCGCCCGTTCCGGAAAAATCATAAATACCATAGGGCAGCAGCAGTGGTTGCCAGGAACGAATTTTTTTCTTTTGCCCCGGTTCCATTTCCGTGCTGAATCCGCGTGGGGAAAATCCGCCCGCGTCGGATTCGATTGCAGCGATATGTTTTTCATTTTTAACGGTGGCAGAATCCGCATAGGCCTGTCCGCCGCGCCCGCCATTTTCTTCATTCATAAAGCACACCGCGCGAATTGTATAACGTGGTCGAATTCCTAACGCTTTGAAAAGTCGCACCGCTTCAATTGCGTGCACACAGCCTGCGCCGTCATCATGCGCGCCTTCACCCAGGTCCCATGCATCTAAATGACCGCCCACTAAGATTACCTGTTCCGGGTAAACGCTGCCACGGATCTCGCCGCAGACGTTGTAAGATAATACATCCGGAAACCAGCGGCAATTCATAACAAGGCGGAACCGGACACTTTTATCCTTCTGGATCATCCGGTGCAACTCTTCCGCATCATAAGTGGAAATAGCGGCAGCCGGAATTTTTGCCGCGAGGGAATCGCTGCGCATGACGCCGGTATGCGGAAACGTATCAATGGAGCTCGTAACAGAACGCACAAGCACGCCCACAGCCCCGTATTTTTCCGCAGCGGCCGGACCCTGCCAGCGGTACTGAACCGCTTTGCCATAAGCACTGAATGTGCTGATCTGACTTTCGTCGAATTTATGATTGTAAAAAACAATTTTTCCGGTAATTCCTTTTTTGCCCAGCTTGTCGAGCTCCGCGTACGATTCAACTTCAACTATTTCTGCGGTTATTCCATCCGCTGGTGTCGCAACTGAACCGCCAAGCGCGCAGAGATTCACACGATATCCCTGGCCGGCTTCGTTATTCCTGATAATATAACCTTGTTCCGGTTCTCCACGTTCCCAGTGCGGAACCAAACATGGTTGCAGCCACACACGGTCAAACCCGGATTCAAGCATCACGCGTTGCATAAATTCCACCGCAACCTGCGCGCCCGGCGAACCGCTCAAACGTTTTGGCGCCTTCTGGCACAAGCCAGCAAGATTCATATACGCCTTTCCATTGACCAGCGCTTCCCTGAAAATTCCGGCGATAACCGTTGAATCATTTGCAGCCGGTGGATTATCCGCGACACCTGTGCGAAAGGAAAAGAATAAACCCGTTAGGGCGAGGCCAATAAAAGTGACAGGAAAAATCGGAAGTCTCATAGGCTAAATATAGGCATTAGACAATAGTCATTCTGTTTGATTAGACGGGATTTATTTTCAATCAATTACATTGACTAATGACCAATGACTAATGACCAATGACTAATGCCAATGACCAATGACTGTTTACTGCGCGCTAAAGTCATACCAGTCACGCTTCCGCGATAAACGCAGGTCCTGCAAAACCGCTGATTTTACATTAAGGGTTAAGCTATAGCTCTGGCGGATGCCAAAGGGAATCCAGTTAAATTGCAATTCCCAGCAATGGAGATCGCGGTAAATATTCAGTGATGAATAGCCAAATTGTCCTTTTTCAAAATCATAATTTGAATCAAAACCGATTTTCCATTTCGGTGTTACGTTCATATCGCCGGAAAGACGGAGATTCTGATTAATCAGGTGATCAGCGCCCGCCTTCGTCCAGCCCAGGTTATAGCTTGCATTCAGCGACCAGGGAATATTGAAATCGACATACGCGTTCGGATTGGAATTGATCATGTTTAGTTCCTGCGATGTTCCGGAGGGCGCGTCGTAATTTCCCTGTGTGGTTAGTCCCCCTTTGCGCAGGCTTGTTCCTATCGCCAGGTTGGCGCCTGTGAGCCGCGCGATACGTTTATAGGTTCGCCATTCGAAACGTTCGATGCGCCTGCCCTCGGAATCTGCCCTGTAAGGATCAGCCACGATGGAAGCATTGATGTCGAACAGCCGGAAAAGTTTTGTGCGCATTCCCGCATTCAGCATCGACCATTTATAATGCTTTGCGAGTATGTTGTAGCTGATGCCGAAATTCAGTGCGTCAATTAAGGAAATTCTTTTTTCAGTTTGATCCGTGTCATTCGGGCCGACGCGTGTTTTCCCTTCGAAGCTGTTCAGCAGGTTGAAACCGACCGTGCCTGTATTGCCAGGTACCGATGCGCCAAAAATGCCGCCTTCGAAAATGGAATATTTCGAGGAGCCGCCGAATTCGCTTGTCTGAACCGTTTCATAGAAACCATATTTGGGTTTTGTAAAATCGGGCATAAAAGTGAAAGATACGGTGGGGGTTACCGTATGCCGAATAACAGAAAATTTACTGCGGTTCAGAAAGAACATGCCAAAAAACCTTGTGCTGACGGATGCGCTCACATTCCAGTCAAAATTTGCGCGTACACCATTGATCGTGTCCACCCGCACATAACCGGAATCATTGTTTATTCCTCCCATTATCCAGGATTTGCGGATGGTCTTGAACTGCGTCACGGAATTAATGGTGGCGGAAGGTGTAAGCGTAAGATAATTCAGCAGCGACATGGAAGTGGAAACGGGAAGTGTCTGACGCAAGCCGTTGCGCAGCTTCGAGGCCACGTAATCGCGGTATTGCCATTGCAGACTGGAATCGCCGATATCGAGGTTGTTTTGAAAATCGGCCGTATAACTCGCGCCGGTTTTTGCAGCTAGTTTCCGGAACCAGGTTGTGGCCGGCTTATTTGGATTAACAAGGGGGTAAAAACGGTTCACGGTAAAAGTGACCTGTGGCAAAAGCAGGTTTACATTGCGGGTAGATGTGTTCTGCGTATGCCGCAAATTAGAGGATAACATGCCGAACTTCCATGTTTTTGCCCAGGCGACGTTTGACTGGAAAATATTTGTCAGGTAATCATTCGGACGGTTTGCGTTAAAAGTGTTGTACGTGCTTGAACCTGCGTTTACATTGGCTGAAAACCGGATGGATGGATTTAATTTTGGATCCTGGATATGCTGCCAGTTGACAAAAAAATCATTGCGTTCCTGAAAATCGGGCAGCTCCTGCTCACCCGTGATGATCCGGGAATAACGCAAAGCCACAT
>DATDOQ010000254.1:0-3488 GCA_035293205.1 Bacteroidia bacterium | reverse complement strand
AATTGCGCCGTTTCCGTTGGCGTTTTTGTGGAAAGGTGCGCCACCATAAAGACCAGAGCATTGCCGATATGGTGGCGCACCTTTCCACAAAAACGCCAACGGAAACGGCGCAATTTGTAATAGATCAAAACCACGAATATGAAGAGCAGATTGCCGGTTTGCGGGAATTGATCGTTTTACGTTCAAATAATCTGCTTGTAAAACATCACCGCCGCCTCGACCACGCCGCTGTGATAGTCAGCAATGGAACAATACAGCTCATCAACATCACACAAAACAAATTGCAAAGGATGCACGAACGGATTATTTCGAGTGCGCAAAAGCTTTTACTCACCGCGACACAACGTTTATCGGAAATGCGGCGAAACATTTCCCCGCTTGCAAAAAGGCTGCTCGAAAACCAATCGTTTGGTCTCGATCTGCTTTCCGAAAGGATGCGCCTGTTGCGGCCGGAAAATGTACTGAAACGGGGTTATGCAATGATTCAGAAAAATAATCAGCTGATTGTTTCAAGCAAAACCATCCTGAAAGGTGACGAGATAAAGATCATTATGCAGGACGGCATGCTGGTTTCCACCGTAACAGCGAAAGAAAATAATTTATTACAGGAATCTCAACACTGAAAATTATGGCAGAAGATATCTCTTATACAGCCGCGCTCAATGAACTGAATGAGATCAGCCGCGCAATTGAAAATGAAAGCATTCCGATCGACGAGCTTGCCGCAAAAGTGAAACGCGCCTCCGCGCTCATCGAGGTATGCCGCGCAAAACTTCGGCTCACGGAAGAAGAGGTGAAGAAAATCATTGGAGAAATATTGTAATCAGGCTTCGATGCGCACATGCCGCCGCACGAAGGGCCACTCAGCCTGACATGGAAATAAAGAGAGCCACCGCACAAGAGCCCACTCAGACTGACAACTCAGGCTTCGATTCGCACATCCCACTGCACAAACGCCCACTCAGCCTGACATCGAAAGTAAAGAGAGCCGCCGTACGAAGGGCCACTCAGCCTGACAGGCTTCGACACACATACCAGCACGCAATTGCCGGCTCAGCCTGACAGGTTATGATTCGTAAATGTCTTCGCACGAAGGGCCACTCAGCCTGACATTGGAAAATCAAAAGAGCAGACGCATACCTGCGCGCGAATGCCGGATCAGGCCGTAGATCGATACTGTTGGAAATATTGTAATTTCATTGCATGAATATTTCCGCTATGCATACGCCCGCTAATGTGAAGGGTTCGATCGAACGACTCGAATTTCTTTGCTCGTTTATTCCACCATTGCTGGAAGCGATGAATAAAGATGAAATGAACGCGATACCGGAGCCGGAAAAGTGGAGCAAAAAACAAATACTCGGACATCTGATCGACAGCGCGGCGAATAATCATCATCGTTTTGTGCGCGCACAATTTGAGAAGAGTCCTACAATTTTTTATGATTCCGATAAATGGAACGCGGCGGGGCATTATCATAAAATGAGCACGGAAAGTGTGGTCGTTTTCTGGCGCGCTTACAATGCTTTTTTAGCAAACCTGCTCCGGCAGATACCGGAAGAAAATTATTCCCGTCTTTGTGACACAGGCGGCGACCAGGTAACGCTTGGATTTGTGATTGTCGATTATGTGGTTCATCTTGAACATCATCTTCACCAGATCGTGGATTATAACAAGTGAAATCTTCGCTAAATCCAGATGCAGGATTTTATAATCTCACTGCTGTATTTGAAAAAAAACCGGAGACGCCTTGGTTTCTTTCACAACCATTAACGTCACAAAACGCTCGTCGCGGTCAGATGAGCCATTATTTTCCGTATCTTTGCACCAGATTGTAATCCCTCCTTCGGCCGTCACAATGAAATGACGGCAATTTTCACAATCATTGCACGGAAGTTGTCATCTAAGGGATTCGGCGTTTCAGCCGGTGATCCATCAGCCTTGCATCTTATTCAGCCGTTAAAGGCAAAAGTATTGACCTGACTCAGGCGCTCTCCGGAGCTTATGCTGCAGTCATGGAAATGTTTTTCATGATAATACGGCAACTTAATAAACTATTTCAATGTCATTTGAACAATTGAATTTAATTACGCCAATCCTCACGGCGCTAAAACAAGAGGGTTATTCAATTCCTACACCGATCCAGCGACAGGCTATTCCTGTTGTGCTCGACGGCAAAGATCTGCTTGGCTGTGCGCAAACCGGAACGGGAAAAACCGCGGCATTTGCGATTCCCGTGCTCCAGCTGCTCACGCAAATTCCAGCGCCGCAGGGAAGAAAAAGCATCCGCGCGCTTATTTTAACGCCGACACGCGAGCTGGCAATCCAGATCTCGGAAAGCTTTACAGCATACGGACGTCACACCGGTCTGAAAAACACAGTCATTTTCGGCGGTGTTGGCCAGAAACCGCAAACGGATACGCTGCGCAATGGCGTGGATATTCTGATTGCAACTCCCGGGCGTTTGCTTGACCTTATCAACCAGGGTTTCGTACGCCTGCAGCACATCGAATTTTTTGTGCTCGATGAAGCCGACCGCATGCTCGACATGGGATTTATTCATGATGTGAAAAAAGTGATCGCAAAGCTTCCTTCGAAACGTCAGACCTTGTTTTTCTCCGCGACAATGCCGCTGGAAATTCAAAAACTTTCATCGAGCATCCTGTCGAATCCGCAGAAAGTGGAAGTGTCACCAACTTCTTCAACAGCGGAAACGGTGGAACAAACCGTTTATTTTGTTGAGAAATCTGACAAACGCAAGCTGCTTGTAAGCCTTCTGAAAGATCATACGATTACTACCGCGCTTGTCTTCACGCGCACTAAACACGGCGCCGACCGCGTAACGCGTGATCTTGCAGCCGCCGGCATCAATGCGGAAGCCATACATGGCAATAAATCGCAAACGGCACGGCAGCGCGCGTTGAAAAACTTCAAAACGAAAAAGACACGTGTGCTGGTCGCGACCGACATTGCCGCGCGTGGAATTGACGTGGATGATTTAACGCACGTGATCAACTATGAAATTCCCAATATTGCCGAAACGTATGTGCACCGCATTGGCCGCACAGGCCGCGCAGGCGCAAGCGGAATCGCAATTTCGTTCTGTGACCAGGAAGAGCGCGCTTATCTGCGCGACATCCAGAAGCTGATCGGAAAACAAGTTCCTGTTGCAACGCATGCTTTCAACCAGTCAACGGAAATGCCGGTAAATTCTACGCCTGCGGATAAGCAGCCGTACGATAATTCCGGTAAGCGCAAGAATAACAGCCGCAATAAAAAATGGTTTCCGGGGCGCAAGCAACGGTTCATGTCTTATTGAGCTTTAACCATTATTAAAAATGCGGTTCTGTAAAAAGTACCGCATTTTTTTATGCTGGTTTTTAAAGAAAAGGAAAAGAGAATTTCCCGGAGATATTTTCCAATTTTTGAAATTATGAGTAGCTTTGCCGCCCCGATCACTTTTTAAGCTGGTCGGTTGGGGTTCGGTA
>DATDOQ010000253.1:0-2890 GCA_035293205.1 Bacteroidia bacterium | reverse complement strand
AGCAACCCGATCGTATCGTGATTTTCAATATTGATGACCGGCTTGTAATTTTTTTCCAGCAGCCATTTCTGCCATGCTTTTTCTGTTTTTTCCGTCAGCTTGTTTGGCAACTTCGGTATGCCTTCCTGCTTCGCGAACAATTCCGCGCCGCTGCCAACCAGCATCACGTGCGGTGTTTTTTCCATCACTTTCCGCGCGAGTGTGATCGGGTGCTCAATTCCCTGCACAAAGCTGACCGATCCGCACATTCCGTCATCCCGCATAATACAGGCGTCGAGGGTGACGATTCCATCCCGGTTTGGATAACCGCCCAGCCCGACGCTGGTGTTGGAAAGATCCGCTTCCACCACCCACACGCCTTTTTCAACGGCATCGAGCGCAGAACCACCGCTATTCAGGGCTGCCATGGCAGCATCATTGGCAGGCAAACCATGCTTCCAGGTCGAAATTACGACCGGCATTCCTTTCACTGAATTTGGATTACGTTTCCCTTTTGTTTTTCCGTAATTGCTTATTGGGAAAGTGTTTTTTCCATCTAAACTTTTGAATCCAAGACCAGCAGCTATCGCCGCAAGAAAAGAATTATGCAAGAATGATTTCCTGTTCATGTTTTTTTATTTTGTTTCTATTATTATTTCATCCGCGAATAACCAGCAAGGTTTTCCGTTTCCCGGATGCCAGGCCGGACATGTTCCGCGATTTTTTGCCACCAGTTTTATATAACGCGCTTTTTGCAGTTTTCCTGACGCGCAGTTTTCTGTGCTGTTAATTTTTTCATTAGTTGTATTTTTATACAAGTCGTAACGCGTGAACTTTTTGCCATCTTCCGAAGCATAAAAAACAACTTCCTCCGGCAACCAGATCCAAACACCCGGATCCTGTAAAAATCCACAGGAAACACCCGTAATTTGTTTCCGGCTTCCCAGGTCAATAACCACTTCCATGTCATTTTTTTCATACCCCTGCCATTCCCCCGAACGGAAATTGAGGCCTCCGCGGATTCCATCCACAAGCGCATTTTTTCCGCCAGCGGAGTATTGCGCGGCGTAAGGATGTGTGATAGAAATGACTTTCCAACCGGGAGCCTTAATAAATTCTGCGTAAGATATCCCACTCATGCCATAAGAAATTTCAAACTTGTCTGGATCGTTTGACGCCCATGCTTCGAGCTTTGTATTTTCACGTATTAAAAAAGGACCGCTATATTGCTGCGGAGAACCATCATTCAACCGATAACTGATAACCGGATCAGAAACATTGGTAATCAATTCGATTTTCAGCTCATCTTCGAATGATTTTCCCTGGCCCGATTGAATTCTCGGCGCGGCAGGAATCAATATTCCGGAAAAAGGACTATGGGTAGTCATGTCAAGTGCATCATAAGCGTTATCCTCTGAAACAGGACCGGCGCTCATTATATAATCGATCTGCGAACCAGTTGTAATGTCGGCTAGAGTAAACCATCCTTTATTATTATTTTTTCCATTGATCCAGGTACCGATCAGATAAGTTTCATCCGGATATGCCCCGCGTACCGTCAATTTGGTTTTTTTATTCCCAAAATTCAGAATCACTTCTTCAAAAGCTGGAATTCCAATAACAAACTGGTCCAGGCCCGGAGTTACCTGATAAAAACCAAGCGCGGAAAGAACATACCAGGCTGACATTTGTCCACAATCTTCATTCCCGCATAATCCATCTGGCTGATCCGAATATAAATCGTTCATGATACGGCGGATGAAATCCTGGGCAATAAACGGGGATTCTGCATTACAAGCGAGGTAGGCCATGTGGTGACTTGGTTCATTGCCATGCGCATACTGGCCAATTAAACCGGTAATATCTGGCTGCTTTCGACCGGAGGTTCCGGAGGAAGCAGAAAACAGCTTGTCAAGATGTTTTAAAAATGCCTCATTCCCTCCCATGGAATAAATCAATCCATTCACATCCTGTTGCACAGCGAGGCTATATTGCCACGCGTTTGCTTCCGTAAAATGAGCATTCACTTCACCCGGATCGAACGGTTCCATGAATGAATTATTAAACCGCGCGCGCATAAACCTCGTTTGTTCATCAAATACGTTCCGCCAGGATTGCGCGCGCAACATGAAATATAAAAAATCCTCCTTATTGCCCATTCGCTCAGCAGCCTGCATGATACACCAGTCATCATACGCATACTCCAGTGTTTTCGAAACTGATTCTCCTTCCGCTTCAGCCGGAATGTATCCGCATTTTTTATAAGATTTCAATCCCCGCTCATCCGCCATCGCGCTTGCCTTCATCGCTTCATAAGCCAGCGCCGTATCAAAATCCGTTTGACCTTTCATCCAGGCGTCGACAATGACAGAAACACTGTGATAGCCGATCATACAGTCTGTTTCATTCGCCGATAATTCCCATACAGGAAGCCGGCCGCCTTCTTTGTATTGCTTCAAAAAAGTATGAATGAAATCCCGGTTGCGCTCCGGCTGAACGATCGTAAACAATGGATGCAGGGCGCGGTAAGTGTCCCATAAAGAAAAAACCGTGTATTGGGCATGAGCTGTGTCACGATGAATTTTTTTATCGCGGCCCATGTAATCCCCGTTCACATCGCAGTAAATATTCGGCGCAATAAAACAGTGGTATAGCGCGGTGTAGAAAATCCGCTTTTTTGATAAGCTTGTTTCTTGAACCTCAATTTTTGATAATTCCGTATTCCAGTCATTCCTGACTTTTTTTCGCAGATCTTCAAAATCCCAACCGGGAACTTCTGTTTCCATGTTCAGCTTTGCATTGGCGCAGCTTACAGGCGAAAGCGCGACTTTGACAAGCACCGGTTGTTTTGTTTCGAAAGTGAATGACACACGAAGGTCCTTATTGGAAGACGAATCCGCAGTAAATGTTT
>DATDOQ010000252.1:0-7067 GCA_035293205.1 Bacteroidia bacterium | reverse complement strand
CTTTTATTTCTTTTTCGGCGTCCGCTTTTCGTTTGCCCAGGATAATTTCTATTCCGCGCTCCGCATTGATCGTATAGGGATCATCTGTTTTCGGAATGGAGTAAAACGCGCCGGCATGCTGGATGTATGGACCAAACCTTCCGATCGCAACCTTCATGTCTTTCTCCTCAAAAAGTCCGATCACACGCGGGAGCCGGAACAGCTCAAGCGCATCTTCTAACGTTATTCCTTCAAGACGCTGGTCCTTGCGCAGGCTGGCAAATTTTTTATCCTGGTCATCCGCTTCACCGATCTGCACCAATGGACCGAAACGTCCGATGCGCGCATAGATATTTTTTCCTGACTTCGGATCTTTGCCCAGCAGCCGTTCACCGCTTGCACGTTCCGATTTTTCTTCCGTTTGTTCGACGAGCTTATGAAACGGACGGTAAAACTGTTCAAGCATTTTATGCCAATCCATTTTCCCTTCCGCGATCACATCAAATTCTTCCTCCACATTCGCGGTGAAATGATAATCCATGATCTTTGGAAAATACTGGATCAGGAAATCAGTCACCACCATGCCGATGTCGGTCGGGAATAATTTCGCCTTTTCCGCGCCTGTGTTTTCGGTTTTAATCTCTTCGCTGATCTGGCCGTTACGAAGCGTGAGCACGTTGAAATTGCGTGGTGTGCCTTCACGGTCCTCCTTCACCACGTAACCGCGGTCCTGGACGGTAGAAATAGTTGGCGCATACGTTGAAGGCCGGCCGATACCAAGCTCCTCGAGTTTTTTGACAAGACTTGCTTCCGTATAGCGCGGCGGATGGTGTGTAAAGCGCTGCAAGGCGGTGATCGCATTCGCAGAAAGGGCCTGACCGACACTCATAGGTGGCAACATGTTTTCATTCGCCCTGGTTTCGTCAAGCTCATCCTCATCTTCGTCTTTGGATTCCATGTAAACTTTCAGAAATCCATCGAAAAGGATCACTTCACCCTGCGCGACAAAAGTTTCGCTGGCTGTGGAAATCTTGATAATCGCCGTGGTTTTTTCCAGCTCCGCATCCGCCATTTGAGATGCGATGGTGCGTTTCCATATCAGGTCGTACAAGCGCATTTCATCGCGTTCGCCGTGCACGCTGCTGTTTTCAAAATAAGTCGGACGAATGGCTTCGTGCGCTTCCTGCGCTCCCTTGCTTTTTGTTTTATAATGGCGGGTGTGAATGTATTTTCCCCCGAACATCGATCCGATGGTCTGCTTTGCATGCTGGATAGCGGATTCTGAAAGATTCACCGAATCAGTTCGCATGTAAGTAATCTTTCCGCTTTCGTAAAGTCGCTGCGCGACAGTCATGGTGCGGCGCACAGAAAATCCAAGTTTGCGGCTTGCTTCCTGCTGGATTGTTGAAGTGGTAAAAGGTGCCGACGGTGATTTTTTCGCGGGTTTCTTTTCAAGCGAGCTGACAGTGAAATTCGCTTTGCTGCATTTTTCAAGGAAGTTCCGCGCGTTTTCCAGCGACTGGAAATTATTTTTCAGCTCCGCTTTGAAGGTTGCTTTACCGCTTGAAAAAATCGCTGAAACCTTGTAGGAAGAGGTAGAATTGAAATTGCTGATCTCGCGTTCCCGTTCAACAAGCAAACGTACCGTTACACTTTGCACACGTCCTGCCGAAAGGGAGGGTTTCACCTTTTTCCAGAGGATCGGTGAAAGCTCAAATCCCACGAGCCGGTCAAGAATACGCCTTGCCTGTTGTGCGTCCACCAGATTCTTATCAATATGCCGCGGCGCTTCGATTGCCTCCAGGATGGCCGTCTTTGTGATTTCATGAAAAACGATCCGGCGCGTTTTTTTCTTGTCAAGCTTCAGCGCTTCCGATAAATGCCAGGAAATTGCTTCCCCTTCCCGGTCCTCGTCGGTCGCGAGCCATACGATCTCAGCATTCTTTGCGAGTTTCCGTAGTTCCGCAATCACTTTTTCCTTATCGGGGGAAACTTCATATTGCGGTGTAAAATTATTTTCGGTATCAACCGCCAGCCCTTTCTTCACGAGGTCACGCACGTGTCCAAAGCTGGATTTCACGAGGAAATCCTTACCCAGGAATCCTTCAATCGTTTTCGCCTTTGCGGGCGACTCAACAATCACTAAATTTTTCGCCATCTGATCTTTCATTTTCCGTGTCCCCAAAACCATTCCAGAGAAGCGCGGATGTAACACTTCATATTAATTAGTCAACAAAAATTCCGGGGTGCTTTCCGGTTTGCCTGCCGCAAATAAAAAAACTTGTTGACCATATTTCCAAATTTCATTTCAGGGGTTTGGCCCTTATATATATTATATATATATAGATTTTTTAAAAAAATTTTCAACCTTCTATGAACCAGAACGTGTCATTTTGGCAGGTTTTAATTACCTTTGTAACCCTTTTACAAGATGAAAAACGTGGAAAAAGTGATCGATGAATCACGTCAGGGCGAGGCTTTGATGGTTAATAATGCCCTGAACCCGGGGAAGAAGCTCTACCTGGAAAGTTATGGTTGCCAGATGAATTTTGCGGACAGCGAGATCGTGGCCTCTATTTTAAAGGAGGAAGGTTTTTCCACAACTAAGGACTTTATGGAAGCAGATGTGATCTTCGTGAACACATGCGCGATCAGGGATAACGCGGAGCAGCGTGTGCGGAAGCGGCTCACCGATTTTAAAAGGGCGAAAAAGAATAATCCGGAACTGGTGGTGGGTGTCCTGGGCTGCATGGCCGAGCGGCTGAAAGAAAAATTTCTCGAGGAAGAAAAAATTGTGGACATCGTGGTGGGTCCGGATGCTTACCGTGATCTGCCAAACCTGATCGGCAAGGTGGAAGGCGGGCACAAAGCGGTGAATGTGCTGCTTTCGAAAGAAGAAACGTACGCAGACATTACCCCTGTGCGATTGGACAGCAATGGCGTTTCCGCTTTCATCAGCATTATGCGCGGTTGTGATAATATGTGCTCGTTTTGTGTGGTACCATTCACACGCGGGCGGGAACGGTCGCGCGATCCGGAGAGCATTGTGGGTGAAGCGCGGGATTTGTTCGAAAAAGGTTACCGCGAAATTACATTGCTGGGCCAAAATGTGGATTCCTATATCTGGGCGGGCGGCGGATTAAAAAAAGACATCTTAACGGAAGAACAGCGCGCGAATGCCACTTCTTTTGCTCAGTTGCTGGAAAAAGTTGCGCAAATCAATCCCAACCTGCGGGTCCGTTACAGCACATCGAATCCGCGGGATATGACGGACGATGTGCTGCATGTGATGGCGAAATATGAAAACATCTGCAACTATGTTCACCTTCCGGTGCAAAGCGGAAGCTCACGCATGCTGGAACTGATGAACCGCGGCTACACACGTGAATTTTACATGGAACGCATCAACGCAATCCGAAGAATTATCCCGGACTGCGGAATTTCTTCGGATATCATGACCGGATTCTGTACAGAAACGGAAGAAGACCACCGGGAAACGATATCGCTGATGGAATGGGCGGACTTTGATTTCAGTTATATGTTTGCCTACAGCGAAAGGCCAAAGACACTTGCGGAACGTAAATACAAAGATGATGTGCCGGAAGAAGTGAAAAAGCTGCGCCTGCAGGAAGTGATTGAAGTCCAGAAAAATTTATCCGCGAAAAAAACACTGGCGCAGATCGGCAAGGTGCATCGTGTGCTGATCGAGCAGGAATCGAAAAAATCGAAAGAAATGTGGATGGGAAGGAATTCGCAGAACATGGTGGTTGTTTTTCCGAAGGGGAATCTGAAGCCGGGGGATTATGCGGATGTGCTGGCGGTTAAGTGTACGGCAACGACTTTGATTGGGCGAGCGGAATAAATGAAATTAATAGCATGAAAGTAATCATCGGAGCCACATTATTCTTCATAGCACTAATTGGTTGTCGTAAAGAAAAGCTTCGAATGACATTCATAGTTAAGCCTTGCGCTATGGGCTATACAGAGCATTTTGAATCTGTAAAATTATATTATCATAAATCTGGCAGTTCGAGTGATGGTTATAATTTTTTTCCAATGGAGGATATGACGTTTGAAGGTAATCTTACCGAAGGTGAACAGAATATTTTCCTAAAAGAAGGAATGTACTTTTTAACGGCTACTTTTAAGGCTATCCAAACAAATGGTGAGTTGTTAAGCTCGGGAAAAGTCTGGACATATTTCTATATTGATCACAATGGAGAACTAAGCCTTTGCGATGTAGGACGGAGTCGCACTTTACCGCCTCCAGAGCATGTTGGGAGTTCTACCTGGAAACTATTCAAATAGAAATGGATTTAGGTGATAATCTTCATATTAATTGACATTAATAATACACAAACTTCGATTGATAATATTGATTTATTTAAACGAAATATTAATTAATGACTAAAACCATTGAAATATTTGCAGGTCCGAATGGAAGCGGAAAAACTACTTTCTCGGAAAAGATTTTAGAAAAAAGAAAAGAGCCTATAATTATCAATACAGACAAAATTGCAAGCGGGATAACTTTGCGAAATAGTGAATATGCACAATTTGAGGCTGGCCGGGTTATGTTAAATCAAATGGAATCCGCATTTGCCGGTAACAAAACATTCGCTTTTGAAACTACAATGTCTGGTCGTATCTGGACATCGCATTTAAAAAAAGCACGAACGTCCGGCTACCACATTATCATTTACTTCATTTTTGTTCGATCAATTGCGTTATCTCTTAAACGGATTCAGAATCGTGTCAAAGAAGGTGGACATAACATACCCGAAAATATTGTAAAAAGAAGATTTAAAAGAACTTTTGAGAATTTTATGAGACTTTATAAACCGCTCGCAGATGAATGGTTTATTATAGACAATAGCGAAGGTGGAAATTTGGTTGCAAAAAAAACTTTCCAGGACGGAGAACAAATTTTGGAATCAAAAACTTTCAAAAAATATTTTCTATGAAACGAACGACTTCTTATTTAGAATCTGATGTTTTGAAAGCGCTTAAGTCCATGCCTTCTTATGTGAAAGAAAAAACATTTCGATACAAGCGAAAAAAGAAAATCGCTGAAAAAGCATTTGGGAAACTCGTTAAGCAACTTGAGCGGGAACAAAAGTTAAAATGATCAGCCAGGAAAAGCAAAATATTATCGTCAACTATCTGAAAGTGTATCAGCCGGAAATGATTGGCATTTTTGGTTCCTACGCGCGGGGAGAAAATCGCGCCGATAGTGATCTCGATATTCTTATATCCATAAAAAAACCGATAGGTCTTCTGGAATTCGTTCGGATGCAAAGAGAACTCTCCGAACTTCTTGGTGTTAACGTAGATCTGGTTACGGAACGGTCAATCAGAAATGAAACGCTTAAAAAATACATTTACCAGGATTTACAGGTTATCCTAGATTAATGAAAAATAACACGATATATTTAGATCATATCCTTAAAGCGATTGCTGCAATTGAAACATACACTTTTGATGTTTCGGAAGACTACTTTTTGAATAATCGAATGATTCAAGATGCTGTTGTTCGTCAATTCGAGATAATCGGAGAGGCCACAAAAAGGTTAACTGCTGAATTTCGAACCAAGCACGATAATGTTTCATGGGCTGACATGGCTGGAATGCGTGACAAGTTGATTCATGACTACATAGACGTCGATATCTGGATCGTTTGGAAAGCTGTAAAAGAAGATATTCCGGAATTAAAAGGGCAGCTGCAAAAGTTTTTTAATTAAAATGACCATCCAGGACATCAAACTCCGTTTCGGAATCATCGGCACCGCGCCTCAGCTGGATCGCGCGATCGATATTGCGACCCAGGTGGCGCCGACGGACCTTTCGGTGCTGATTACCGGGGAAAGTGGAACCGGAAAGGAGGTTTTTCCGCAGATCATCCATCACCTCAGCGCGCGCAAGCACGGTCCTTACATCGCGGTGAATTGCGGCGCTATTCCCGAGGGTACCATTGACTCGGAATTGTTCGGTCACGAAAAAGGGTCGTTTACCGGTGCTACGGAGGCGCGCAAAGGCTATTTTGAAGTTGCGGACGGCGGAACAATTTTTCTCGATGAGGTGGCCGAGATGCCTATGGCCACGCAGGCGCGTCTGTTACGTGTGCTTGAAAGCGGGGAATTTATCCGTGTCGGCTCTTCGAAAGTGCAGAAAACCATTGTGCGCGTGGTTGCCGCCTCCAATGTAAATATCCCGGAAGCGATCAGCCGCGGAAAGTTTCGGGAGGATCTTTATTACCGGTTAAATACGGTTCCGATCACGCTGCCGCCATTGCGGGAACGCCGCCAGGATATTCACATGCTGTTCCGGAAATTCGCTTCTGATTTTGCCGCGAAATACCGCATGCCGGTGATCCGTTTGTTGCCTGACGCAGAACAAATGCTTACGAGCTATTACTGGCATGGAAATATCAGACAACTGAAAAATGTAACCGAGCAGCTTTCCATCATTGAAAAAACCCGCGAAATTGACGCTGCCACGCTGAATAAATATCTTCCGGATTACAAGCCGGTTTCAGAGAACATGCCGGTGCTGACCCGACACGAAGCAACCGATCCGCGCGAAAGGGAATTTCTTTTCCAACTACTCCAGCAAATGCGCCAGGAGCTGAATGAAGTGAAGGCGCTTACCATGCAGCTCATCCAGAACGGTGGACGGATTACGGCGGAGATCCTGCAACAGAATGCACCGTTGCTTCAAAAACATTTTTCAGATCTTCAGTCCGAAGGAATTCAGAATGGTGAACCTGTCGTGCTTCATTCCCAACCCTGGAATGGAAGAACGGAAGAAGTACAGGCCCCTGAAGAAATTGTGGAAGATTCACTTTCATTACAAGACAAAGAAATTGAGCTGATCAAAAAAGCGCTGAACAAACACCGGGGTAAACGTAAAAACGCAGCAAAAGAACTGGGAATATCAGAACGAACACTTTACAGAAAAATTAACGAGTATAACATCAAAGAATGAACGGCGCCCGGCTTTTATTTTATTCCCTCGTCACATTGCTGGTTCTGGAAAGCAGTCATTGCCGCGTGAGTTATGGATTCAAGGGAGGCCGCAAGTTTGCCGAT
>DATDOQ010000251.1:0-3776 GCA_035293205.1 Bacteroidia bacterium | reverse complement strand
GTTTTTACGGCGCTGTCAAGTGGAATATTTGAGCTCATGTATTCACTTACTGCCGGAAAATCTGAATAGCTCCCCGAAGTGCCAATGCGGTACTGGCAACGTATGGCAGTAATGTTTCCACCATTTGTTCTTGTTTGCGCTTTCCAGCTCAGCTGAAGCTGCGTCCTGCCGGTTGTAACAACACCAAGGACAATCTCACCCAAACGGTTTTTTAAAAATCCGGTATTTAATGGACTTTGTGTATTCTGTAGTTCGATACCACGGGATCCTACACCCTGGATACGCGTTCCGGTGAGATTTAAGTAACTAAAACCGGCACCGAGATCACTTGCCGCTGTTGATGTGAGGGAGGGTAGTGCAGCATCCATCTGGTGAAAAATCATTCCTGAAGGATACGTACCGCCCGGTGAAATTGCCGGCCAGTTTGTGAAGGCGTAATTACCACTGATGCCAAGATTGAAGGGGGTTGGATCAGATTGCGCGCTGGTGAAAATTGGCAATGCCATGAATGCCAAGCCGGCGCAAACGTATTTTATATTCATGGGTCAGGTTTTAGGTGGTGTGTAATAACTTCTCATCTTTTGGCATCCGGCGGAATGCAGTTCAGCTTTTGACGAAAGTAGTTCGTCTGCTCTGGCCATAATATGATCTGCTCCCGGTTTAAAAATGACCTTGATCAGCTTTGAAATTTAGTTGAGGTGATTGTAAAAAAAGATTGCAATTTTGAGAATAAATTGCATTTTGACATGAAAATATTTGCGGCAAGAATTGGTGATACTGCCAGGCATAATAGTTGATAAATCAAGTATTATTTTCAGTGTGATTTTCCCTTAAAGCTTTCGGGAAGGTTTCTGATTTACTGTTTCTTTAAACTTCAGTTCCTTCTTCATATGCCCGAATGCCTTCGCGATCACCGTGCTGTACGATCTGTCCGAAAAGGTCGTAGTGCTTCCGTTCTTTTTATCCCGTATGGAAAAATGAAAATTGTCATCATCATCCATGTTGAGCGAAACAACATAGAGCCGGAGAATATTTTTCAGTTTTGTGGTGTTCTTCATGTGAACGGAAATGAAGATATTTGCAGGTTGTTAACAAGAGCTGGTCAAAAGTAAACAACAATATTTGCAACCCTTACCATTGAATTAACCCTTTACCCATGACCCCCAGAATTATACTTACAATTCTAAGCATAACGCTTTATTTCGCGACCGGATTTTCACAACGCATGATCAGCAAAAGCCAGGTGCTTTTAGGTCCGATGTTTAAAATGGTGAACACAAGTCAGGAGATCAAAATCGCGCCGCGTGTTACAATCCAAACTACAATCAGAACAAGAATTCCTTCTGAATTTAAATTTCTGCGTTTAGGAACGCTCCGCTTCGAGGATAAAAATTACGTGCCTTTCGGAAAAACAAAACTGGGCGGGATCGGCAATATCACAGAATTCCGGTGGTACAGTAAAAAGAAAGAAGCCTTCCGTGGATTTTATTACGGTCCGTATATCACCTTCATGCATTATAAATTACAATCGGCACAGGTGCGCGCAGATTTCCAGGACGCAAATGATGTTACCTATTATGGCGATGTTAGCCAGGTTGTGAAGCTGAATGTAACCGGTATCGGATTCCAGATGGGAACACAGGGTTTATACGCGAACAATAAACTCGCCATCGACTGGACCATTATAGGTTTCGGATTTGGAATGCTTAGTTTCCAGGGCGGCATCGAAGCGGAAAACACTTCCGCTAATTTTGACTTCAGAAACTACACGGAAGATGTTGCCAACATGGAAATGGGCATCGAAAGGCTGTTCAACTTCCGGCGCACCATTGATGCGACAAGTTTATCCATCAGTACAAAGATTCCATGGATACTGTTGCGTACCGGATTTTCTATGGGTTTCGGGTATTAGTTTTTACAGCCTCAAAAAAATAATTAACCCTTTTTTACCGCGCAGCTTTACTGGCACAGGATTCGCCCGAAAGAAATGACACCCAACATTTCTTCAGATGAAAAACGCGCTTTTCTTTCTGGCATGTTTCATCATGGCCTGTCATCCGGGGCCGTCAAAAGAGAAAAAAGACTCCATTGCCGCAGGACCGGGCGATACCGCAAAGACCGCTGTACAAAAAGTTAATCTCCCGCCACCTTATGCTACAAAGTCGGCGCTGAATCCCCCGGATGTGATTGGTTGGGGCGAAAATGCAACACCTGTTGCGCCAAATGGGTTTACGGTGACAAGGTATGCAGGCGATCTCGACAATCCCCGGTGGATTTATGTGCTGCCAAATGGCGATGTGCTTGTCGCCGAAGCGAAAAAAGATCCGAATAAGCTGAAAAAAGTTTACGATGTAGTAACCGGAAAAAACAAATCCCAGCGTAAAAGTGAATATGCCAATCGTATTATTCTTTTTCGCGACACGAACAAGGACGGCACTCCGGATCATAAGCATGATTTTATTACCGGCCAGAATCTTCCGTTCGGAATGTTGCTGCTGAATAATTACTTCTATCTCGCAAACACCGATGCGCTCTGGCGGTTTCCATACCGGGAAAATGAAACCAGCATTATGGCGAAAGGTGAGAAGATTGCGGATATACCAGGCGGCGGCGAAGGTCACTGGACCCGTAGCCTGGTCGCGAACGCAGCAGGTACTAAACTTTATATCGGCGTTGGTTCGGAATCAAATGTGGGCGAAGACGGAATAGAGCAGGAAAAAAATCGCGCATGCATTCTTGAAGTGAATCCAGATGGAAGCGGGTTACGTGTTTTTGCAGGTGGATTGCGTAATCCTGTCGGTATCGCGTTTTATCCCGGAACAAATACTTTATGGGCTGTTGTTAATGAACGCGACGGGCTGGGTGATGAACTTGTTCCCGATTATCTGACCCATGTGCTGGAGAATGGCTTTTACGGTTGGCCGTATGCCTACTACGGACAAAATCCGGATCCGCGTTTGACCGGGAAAGAACAACGTCCCGAACTTGTAAAGCGTACAATCGTGCCGGATGTTTCGCTTGGCGCACACACCGCTGCGCTTGGACTTGCGTTTTATGATAAAAATAAATTTCCTGAAAAATACCGTGGTGGTGCTTTCATCGGTTTGCATGGCTCATGGAACCGGTCAGCGTTAGCCGGGTACAAAGTGATTTATGTTCCATTTAAAAACGGGAAACCATTTGGCGTTCCCGAAGATTTTCTCACCGGATTTATTTCGGACGCTTCGAAAAGCCAGGCTTATGGCCGGCCCGTTGGCGTGGCGGTTTTGCCTGATGGATCTTTACTTGTCGCAGATGATGCCGGAAATACAATATGGCGTGTTCATTATACCAAATGAAGATTAATATAAGAGTTACTATTGTTTTTGTGAGTTTGACATTTGCTGCGAAGGCGCAGGTCATGGATACGGTGGTTGCGCCGGAAGTAATGATCACAGCTTATACCTACGGCCGGCCTGCATTGAGCTCGCCCGCTTCATCAAGCATAATCGACAGCGCCCAGCTTGCACAGCATCCAGGTCAATCACTTGTTCCCGCTTTTAATGCCGCTCCGGGAATTCGAATGGAAGAGCGTTCACCTGGAAGCTACCGGCTTTCTATCCGGGGAAGCTTGTTACGATCCCCATTCGGGATACGGAATGTAAAAGTGTACATCGATGAATTTCCACTTACGGACGGGGGAGGAAATACATACCTGAATCTCATTGATCCGGTTGCGGTGGGTCAGATCAATATTTTAAAAGGTCCTGACGGAAGCTTGTTTGGCGCGAATTCAG
>DATDOQ010000250.1:0-2730 GCA_035293205.1 Bacteroidia bacterium | reverse complement strand
ATGAAATAAAAATTGCGGTGCTTGTCTACAAGAAACTCAACCGTACCGACACCTTCGTAATTTACAGACGCTGCGGCTTTGATCGCCGCTTCACCCATTTTATCACGCAACTCCTGCGTCATGAAAGGTGAAGGTGTTTCTTCAGCCAGCTTCTGGTGCCGGCGCTGAATGGAACAGTCGCGTTCGCTGAGATGACAAACTTTTCCATATTGATCACCGGCGATCTGGATCTCGATATGACGCGGCTCCTCGATGTATTTTTCCATGTACATCGCGCCGTTGCCGAACGCGGCTTCCGCTTCTTTTGACGCGGACTCAAAATTTGCGATCAGCTCTTCTTCATTCCAGTTGATTCGCATACCCCGCCCGCCGCCACCTGCCGTGGCTTTAATAATAACCGGGTAGCCTGTTTCCGCGGCAGTGCGTTTTGCATGTTCGAGATCTTCCAGCAATCCTTCACTTCCAGGAACACAGGGAACGCCGGCTGCCAGCATCGTGGCTTTCGCATTCGATTTATCACCCATCGCGTCAATCTGCTCCGGTGTAGCCCCAATGAATTTGATTCCGTGCTCGTGACAG
This sequence comes from Bacteroidia bacterium, assembly GCA_035293205.1. Lineage (GTDB taxonomy): Bacteria > Bacteroidota > Bacteroidia > Palsa-965 > Palsa-965. The sequence goes on along the minus strand of DATDOQ010000250.1, from coordinate 2,151 downwards.
ATGCGCGAAAATTTTGAATTCTCACTGAGGAAACCATATCCCGGATGAATGGCATCGGCATTGGTGATCTCAGCAGCGGCGATAATATTCGGAATATTGAGGTACGATTCTTTACTCGGCGGGGGACCAATGCAAACAGCTTCGTCAGCGAATTTTACATGCAGCGAATCTTTGTCAGCAGTTGAATAAACCGCCACGGTTTTGATCCCCATTTCGCGGCAGGTACGGATAATGCGCAAGGCAATCTCACCCCGGTTCGCGACGAGAATCTTTTTAAACATTTTTTCTTTCTGTCTGCCTTTTGATTTTTCTTTCGCCATTTTAAGAGTTCGAAGAACGGAGAACGGAGAGAGGAGGGAGGAAAGGAGAGGAGAGAGTATTATTGTGCGAAACGAAAAATCATTTCTTCTCCTCTCTCCTCCCTCCCTTACTCCATTCTATTAAGCTGGTTCTATTAAAAAGAGTGGTTGATCATATTCGACGGGACTTGCGTCGTCAACAAGAACTTTAACGATGCGTCCGCTGACTTCACTTTCAATTTCGTTGAAGAGCTTCATCGCCTCGATGATACAAAGCACTTTTCCGGGCTTTATTTCGTCGCCGATATTTACAAAGGAGGGTTTGTCAGGTCCGGCAGAACGATAAAATGTTCCGATCATCGGTGACTTGATCGTGATAAACTTTGATTCGTCGGGCCCGGTTTCTTTTCTTTCCTGTGCTTTCTGTTCGGAAAATGCGGACTGCATCAGCGGCTGCTGCGCCGGCCCCTGCATCACAGGTTGCTGCATCACAACGGGCGGTTCACTCCGATTGCCTTTTCCACCGGTTTTGATGGTGATCTTAATGTCCTTGGTTTCCAGCTCAACTTCGCTGACGCCTGATTTGGCTACGAATTTGATCAGGTCCTGGATTTCGGTGAGTTTCATCGTGTGCGTTTTAGTTTACAAAAAACTTTTAAAGTTAGTTTTTCTGACAAAAGACAATTATGGCGTATCGTAGGCCCATTTGACCCAGATAGCGCCCCATGTAAACCCGCCTCCGAAGGCCGACAATACAAGGTTATCGCCTTTTTTAAGCTGCTTTTCGTAATCCCACATTAAAAGCGGAATGGTTCCGGCGGTGGTGTTTCCGTAACGATCAATATTCATCATTACTTTTTCCGGTCCGAGACCCATGCGATTCGCTGTCGCGTCCACAATACGTTTGTTGGCCTGGTGCGGTACAAGCCAGCTGATATCTTCCGCTTTCAGGTTGTTGCGTTCCATAATTTCCGCCGAAACATCAGCCATTTTTGTCACCGCGTGCTTGAAAACCGCTTGTCCTTCCTGGCGCGCGAAATGCATTTTTGCCGCAACGGTTTCGTGTGTGGCCGGATGAACGGAGCCGCCCGCGAGACATTTCAGAAATTCGCCGCCGGATCCATCCACACGCAGCACAAAATCCATCACACCCACTTCTTCCGTCGCGGGTTCTAGCAGAACAGCGCCACCGCCATCGCCAAAAATAATGCAGGTCGCGCGGTCTTCGTAATCGATAATGGATGACATTTTATCGGCGCCCACAACCAATACTTTTTTATAACGGCCGGACTCGATAAACTGCGTGGCCGTTGTAAGCGCAAAAAGAAACCCCGAACAAGCTGCGGTGAGATCAAATCCCCAGGCATTCTTCAGGCCGAGCTTATCAGAAATAATATTTGAAGTGGATGGAAAAAGAAAATCGGGCGTAACGGTGCCGACAATCAAAACATCAATTTCCAGCGGGTCCAGATTTTTTTTCTCAAGAATTTTTTGAATGGACCGGATGCCGATTTCGGAGGTGCCACGTTCCTTGCCGACCATAATGCGGCGTTCTTTGATTCCCGTCCTTGTAGTGATCCACTCGTCGGTGGTGTCAACCATTTTTTCGAGATCGGCATTCGAAAGAACGGTTTCGGGCACCCATCCTTCAACAGCAGTTATTGCAGCCCTGATTTTTTTCATCACTCAGAATGCTTGTTTAATTTTTTCGGGCAGCTGGGCTTCCGTCACATTTTTCGCGAGCAGCAGCATGTTTTTTATGGCTTCCGGACTTGAAATGCCATGACCGATGATCACGTTGCCGTTCACCCCGAGTATCGGCGTGCCGCCGTAAAGCTCATAATTAAAACGG
>DATDOQ010000249.1:0-18033 GCA_035293205.1 Bacteroidia bacterium | reverse complement strand
GCTGATCGGTGATCCGGCGGTGCAATTGAATTATCCGCAGAATAATATTGTCACAACGGAAGTGAACAATGTTCCGGTTACCGCATCCTCTTCCGATACTTTGCGCGCGCTGAGTTATGTTACTATTAAAGGATACATTGCCGACACTGCCGGGAACCAGATGAGTGGATTCAATGGCATTCTTTATCCCACGGTTTTTGACAAGGCAAAATCCATTACAACCATCGGCAATGATCCGCCCAATCCGCCTTTCACTTTTTTATTGCAGAAAAGTGTGCTCTACCACGGCAAGGTCAGTGTAGTGAACGGCGATTTCCAGTTCTCTTTTATTGTTCCCCGCGATATTGCATACCAGTATGGAATTGGTCGCATCAGTTATTATGCAGAAGACGGCCAGACCGACGCGGCGGGCTTTTATGAGAATGTAATCATCGGCGGATCGAATACATCAGCGCCTGCTGACCTGGCGGGACCCGAAGTGGAACTTTACCTGAACGACAGCAATTTTGTAAGCGGCAGCATGACCGATGGCAGCCCGCAGATCTACGCCATTATCCGCGACTCCAACGGGGTGAACACGGTGGGTAATGGAATAGGTCACGACATTGTTGCCCTGCTCGATGAAGAATCGGACAATGCCATTGTACTCAACGATTATTACCAGGCGGATCTGAATAGCTACAAGAGCGGAAAAATTCTTTACCCGCTATCGGACCTTGCGCCGGGAAAACACACGCTGAGCCTGAAGGTATGGGATGTGTACAATAATTCCACCACGGTGAAAACTGAATTTGTGGTTGCCGAATCGGAAGGGCTGGAACTGGATCATGTGCTGAATTATCCGAATCCTTTCACCACGCGCACTTCATTTTTCATTGGATACAACAGATGCTGCACGAGCTACGATGTGATGATCCAGGTCTTCACCGTATCGGGCAAGCTGGTCAAAACGATCAACCAGCGCGTTGCTGCAGAAGGATACCGTTCGGAAGCCATTGAGTGGGACGGGCGGGATGATTACGGCGACAAGATCGGCCGGGGTGTTTATATTTACCGCGTGCTGGCGAGGACTGAAGAAGGACTAACGGCTGAGAAATACGAAAAGCTGGTAATTCTAAACTGAAAACGACAGACTTAATTATCTAATTTTGTTCACTAACACAAAACGCATGAAGACGAAGGCCATCAAAGCATTTACCGGCGCAGGATTACTTGCGGTAGCTGCTTTGAATGCACAGACACCGCCCACGGCAGCAGAATTAACGGAAATCCTGAACAGCATCAATACGATCACCACAGCAGTTCCATTTCTGATGATCACACCGGACTCGCGTGCCGGTGGCATGGGAGAAACCGGCGTAGCATCCACTCCTGACGGCAATTCAATTCACTGGAACGGAGCTAAGCTTGCATTTATCGATAAAGAAATGGGTTTTGGCATTTCTTACACTCCCTGGTTGCGCGCGCTGGTTCCGGACATTAACCTCGCTTACCTTTCATGGTATATGAAACCGAAAAGGGGCACCCAGGCATTTGGCGCGTCGATGCGTTATTTCTCATTGGGAAATATCACGTTCACCGACCAGGTGGGGAATGCGATCGGGCAGTTCCGGCCGAATGAATTTGCGTTTGATTTCTGTTATGCCAACCGGCTGAGCAAACGTTTTTCCGCATCGATGGCGGCGCGGATCGTGCGTTCAAATCTTACGAACGGAATCACCGTGGCTGGCCAGGATACAAAACCAGGGACATCTTTTGCGGTGGATCTCAGCACCTACTATTACAATGATGATATAAAGGTCAGCGATAAAAAAGCCATTTTCATGTCTGGTCTTGCCATTACCAATATCGGATCAAAAATGTCTTATTCCAGCTCTCCGGAACGGGATTTTATTCCGATCAATCTTCGTCTTGGAAGCGGGCTGCAAATTCAGGCAGATGAATTCAATAAAGTTGGTTTCCAGCTCGAGTTGTCAAAGCTGCTTGTTCCAAGTCCGCCGATTTATGAGCTGGATTCAAACGGTTCTCCAAAGGTGGATCCCGCGACGGGCAAGAATGTGATTAAACACGGCAAAGATCCGGATCGTTCTGTTCCCTCCGGCATGCTTGGATCATTCGGTGATGCGCCGGGCGGATTTAAAGAAGAGATGCGTGAATTCAACGTGGCGGCAGGTGTGGAATATTGGTACAATGATCTTTTTGCGGTTCGTGCTGGATATTTTTACGAGCACCCTACAAAAGGAAACCGGCAGTTCATCACGCTCGGCGCGGGCATCAAGTACAATGTATTCGGACTTGATTTTGCTTACCTGATCCCAACCAATAATCAGCGCAGCCCCTTGCAGAACACACTGCGTTTTTCATTGTTATTTGATATCGACGCTTTCAAATCGCAGGGTGAAGGAGATAAATAATTCTTTTGCCTTCGCCGGAAAAGCCGGTTGAATTTAGCGCAGCGTCAAATTTTATGACTCCTCCTTTTCGCATTGGTTTCGGCTACGATGTTCACCGCCTTGTCGCGGGCAGGCCGCTTTTCCTGGGCGGTGTGCGCCTGGAGCATGTAAAAGGATGCGAAGGACATTCCGACGCGGATGTTTTGTTGCATGCGATCTGCGACGCGCTGCTGGGTGCGGTTGCTCTGCGCGACATCGGTTATCACTTTCCGGATACGGATGCCGCCAATAAAGATATTGACAGCAAAATATTTCTGAAAAAGATCGTGGCGCTTTTAAAAGAAAAAGGCTGGCGCATTGGAAATATTGACGCAACGGTAGCGCTGGAAAAACCAAAGCTGAATCCACATATTTCCGCTATGATCCAAACCATTGCGCCCATTCTCGGTGTGGAGGAAAATTGCGTTTCCATCAAAGCGACCACCAATGAAAAGCTCGGTTACGTGGGCTCAGAAGATGGGGTGAATGCGTGGGCGGTTGCGCTGGTTTATAAACAGTAGTTATACTATTTCCTCTTTCATTTCGTTTACCAGTAAAACCATCATGCGTAAACTCGCATACCTGGTTTGGCTGTTTGCAACATTGAACTTCCATACCATTAGTGTGATTTCGCAGGAAATTAATACGGCTTTCCCATTTCTTAATATCACTCCCGATGCAAGAGGCGGATCTATGGGAGAAACGGGAGCAGGCACTCGTCCGGATGCATTCTCAACTTATTGGAATGCTGCGAAAGCTGCTTATGCTACTAATCAATTAGCTTTTGGAATTTCATATACTCCCTGGATGAGGGCACTTAGACCGGATAATAATTTCATTGCGCTTGGTGGTTACTTTCGGCCGGATAGCAGTTCCGCTTTTTGCGCGATGTTACGTTACTTTTCGTTTGGAAATGTCAATTATATCATGCCAAGCAGCATTGTTGGACAATTCCGGCCTAATGAATATTCCCTGGACGGATCCTATTGTAAAAAAATTCTTAAAAATATTTCTGTAGGGATTGCAGGGCGGTATCTGGCCTCAAATCTATTTGTCAGTGGCATCGCCGGCAATCATCTTGTTAAAGCGATAGCATTTGACGCGGGTTTATTTTGCCAGGACTATTTTAAACTAAAAACTAAAACAGGAATCCTGCGTTATGGAATTTCCATTGTAAATGCCGGCCCGAAAATCGATTATGATACCAGTTCACAGCTCAACTTTATGCCTGTCAGAATTGTTACGGGTGGTGGCATTGAACTAAAGATAAACAGTAACAACCGGATCGCCACCCAATATGAGTTAAGTAAATTTTTGGTACCAATTTATGGTAATAACAATGACATTTCCGCTGTAAAAGGTCTGTGGTTGTCTTTTTATGATGCACCAGGAGGAATGGAAGAAGAACTCCGCGAAATAAATGTGGGTGTAGGGGTAGAATATATTTTCAAAGAGCTATTTTTTCTGCGCGCGGGTTATTATTATCAAGATCCTTCGAAAGGCAACATGCAATACCTGACAACTGGTTTAGGAATCAAATACAACGTCTTTGGACTTGATTTTTCTTATTTGATTCCGAAGAACATCCAAAGGCACCCTTTGCAAAACACCTTGCGATTTACACTCACTTTCAACTTGGAAGAGTTAAAATCATAAGATAAACCGGAAAATCAAGTCAATCAATCGACAAAACATACTCCAGCCCGATAATATATAGCGTTTCCGGATTCTTCACATTCCATTCTTTCTGAAACAAAAAATAAGCCCCGAAAGTATTGTTCTGGTTGATGGCATAATCGAGTCCCCCGATAAAACGGGAGCGGTCAATTCCATTGTGGTAGGGTATTCTTGGATTCTGGATCTGGAAACGAATTTCTGTAGCGAGATACGGCGTCACCACATCATTTACTTTATAACCGGCTTTAAAAAGGTTGCGGAAATAAATCTCCGGGACTTTTCCGTATTCGTTGGAGTAACCCGCGGTCCTTATTTCACTTTGTAATCGCGCGCGGTAGCTAAGCACATATCTTCCCGGTTTAGTCCTGAATGCCAGGTCAACATAACCGCGGTGCCGGACGCCCCAGGTATTATCATCCTTATGCTTATAAATAAAACGGTAAGTTCCGGAAATTTTAAACCACTTCGTGAACCGGTATGCCAATCCCACATTCGTGTAAAACAAGTTCACATCAGTCAGATTATACCTCAGACGGAATTCCTGGTCGAAGTTTAAATCGAGCTTTCCCGCAATTCCTTTATTAATACTAAAAGTCATCCATGCGCCGAAATCATCTGTCTGGGAAACAGCAGCGGGGGCAAGAAAAAAAAGTGGTAAAAATAAAAGCAGCCGCCTCATACACCGGTATCCTGGTTTTTGCTTTCGTAATAGTATACTTTGATCGCGGCCGTATCGCGCAAAAAATCGACACGGCCCACACTCACCTTGTGGATTTTCAATCCGGTGCGTTTTTCAAGATCGGCAATCAAAAGCTCCTGGTTTTCCGGGCGTATGAGTTCGATATTTTCGTATTGAATCGTTTTTACAAATTCGGTTTTCATCAGCACATTTCCATCCAGGCAGAAAGCGGCGAACACGATGATCGAATTAATAATGACGATCTCCAGCACGTTTCCTTTATTAACCGAACTGATCAGCCCGAGTGCGATTACAGTAAATAAATACGTCATATCGCGCGCGGAAATATCTTCGGTTCGGTAACGAAGCAGCGAGAATACCGCAAACAACCCGAACGCGGCTCCTGTGGAAAAGCTACTGCTTTTATTATTGAGCAAAAATGTGATGACAAAAATGGTGAGGTTGAACATAAAAAAAGTGAAGAAGTGGTCACGTCTTTTGTAAACCGGATAATAAATGCACCTGACCAGCACGATCATGGAGAGCAGGTCAATGAGCAACCGCATGAAAAATGCTGCATTGAATTTTTCAATTCCGAGGTTAAAGAAATTGGCATCGGTGACTTCTTCCTTATCCTTGTCTTTTTTCTTTTTTTCTTTTTTGTCCGCATCTTTATCGGGATCGGTGTCATCTGTGCCGCCGAAAATGGAGGCATCGCTGCCGGCTGCTTCCTGTGTGAAAGCAGATTGCGCAGGCGCAAAAAGCAGGATCAAAATGGGGAATAGAATTTTAAGCAGTGTGCGGGTCATTGATGATTTTATCGATGTTGTGAATTTCTTCTTTAAAATTATTTTTTTTGACACCTTCAATAAGTGTGCTTACGGCAAGGCAGTATTTACTGGTTCCCCCGGCGCGAATGCCATTCTCTTTCAGCTTTTGAATAAAAGGCGTGCTCACTGGCCGCGCTTGTTTTGATTCTACAATTACAAGATCACCAAAGCTGTGCGTGCCTTCACCGGATTTCACTTCCAGATCCATGTCAATGGTTATCCGTTCATCTATCAGTTTATTGACCAGTGTGACGCGCGTATAATTAACCCAGAGCTTCGGTTCAAGATGTGCAGGATCCATGCCCGTGGTTTCATGAAGAAAAACAGCTGTGCGCCCGGAGATCGTTTTTCCCAGATCTTTTTTACGAACCCTGTTCTTAACCGTCCGTCCTTTATTATTCTTTTGTTTTATTTCGAAAAAATTCTGGTCGGAATCCACATACCGTCGCAACCGGATCTTGTAGCGGTTTGTTTTCCCATTGTGGTGCTGCCGGAAAAAACTGAAATCAGGCGTGTCGTAATAAAGTGTTTCGTACCGGCTTGCAAACATGCCTGCCACCTTAAGTACCTTATATTTATCGCAAACATCAAAGAGCATATCAGCTAGCTGATGCGCATTGAACATAAACTTAAGATCGGTGCGGTCCATCAGCTTTACCCGGTCCATCTCCTCAAGAGTGATGGTCTCAAACAAGTCCAGTTCGGATAAGACTGCATTAATCACGTTCAGTATGTATAAGTATACTTAACCTGCCGGATCAGCAGGTTGTCGGGACCGGTGACTTTTTTCTCCGTGCGCAGACCTTTTGAATCATAAACATAGCCAGTTTTACGGACCAGTTTACCTGCTCCATCGTACACTTCTTCAATGGCGCGATCGCCTTTTGCTGTATATGTGATGGTGGTGCGCTTCAGAACATTGCCCGAAGAATCGTATTCCGTTTCTTCTGATTTTTCGCCTTTTGAATTATATTTCCATGCCGTCTTTTTGTATTTTTTCTTTCCATCTTCTTCCGCAAGGCCTTCCTCAACAATTTCTTCCGTCTTCATTTTGCCTGTGAACCGTGTAGCTACTTTCTTCCTGACAGTTCCATCTGCGTTGTATTCTACATCGAGTGTCGTATTACCTTCTTTATCGAAAACCTTGTATTCGGATTTATAAGAAGCGGTTTCCTTACCGGCATTATAAACGGTGGTGGTGGCTGTCGTGCTTTTGATCTTGTAAGTTTTTATTTCCTTTTTGGATTGCGCAAAAAGAAAACCGGAAGACAGCAAGAGACAAAAAGCAAAAAAAAGACGGTTCATCTGTGAGTTTATTTTTCGAGAATGAGGTCAGCGACGGAAACATTATCTTTTTTACCCTGGATCTCCACTTCTTTCTTCATTGCAATTACGCCGGGACTGGAAGCCAGGCTGCAATCTTTAGAATATGCATAAACGGTATATTTTCCCGGCCGCAGATACTGGAACCAGTAGGTGCCGTCCGGACCTGTCTTGACACGGTCGCCATACGACGGGTCATCGCCGAAAATTACATACACGTCAACATCCGGCGCATAATAAGTGTCGAAAGGTTGCGCTTGCTCGAGGCAGTTCGCATCCCAGCGGTTGACCATTTTCACCTTGCCTGTGATAGACGCTTTGCCGCCTGGGCCAGGACCGTTGCTGCAGGAAAAAAGTAATGTTAAAACGAAGGTTCCGGTTAAGAAATTACGGATCATGATTGTTCGGTAAAAAAAGGGAAACTCATCCCGGGTTAAATGGCGCAGTGGAAATCAACTGCTTCATGGTACGATTTGTAAAGTTAACAACAATTCTGCGTTAAGCGGTTTAAAGCTGCGAACTAATTCTGGAGAAATTCTGTGCCGGATAAAAGCTTGTCACTGAAGGAGAATTATTTAAAAATTTAATGACTGACAACAAGCTTGCTTCTTGCTTTTTGCCCTGTTTCATTCCAGGTCGTTACAAAATAAATTCCGGCGGCAAGAGCGGTAACATCGAGCAACAGGGAATTTCCAGAGACGATAACCGGTATACCCGCTTCGCGACCGGTTGCATCAGACAGCTGCAAATTTGTTTCTGCCGCGATCCAATTGAATGGCAGGAGGATCGTTGCAGACGCATTTGCCGGATTTGGCCACGCAATAAGTTCGGTAACGTCTGCCTGCGCCTCATCCATGCTGAGCCAGCAACCATAAGCGCTGAGCTGGGAAGTTAGGCTGGCGCGGCGGGCTGCAATGAATGATTTTAATCCCGGCAATTGCCCGACATTCATGTTGATGTTGTCTTCGAATTGCTGGTTGCTGAAAAATTTCTGGTTATCCGCGTAAACATCGTTCCTGATCTTATTTGAAATACTGTCAATGTAAGTATCAAGAAAGGCCGGCGAAAAATCCTGCATCAGGTCACACATGGCGGAAATATACATCGCGTGATAGGTGGGGTCCGCCAGCATTTTTGTTGCCACCGGGCGATTCGCCGGCTGATTGACATAATTGTAAGGAAGATTCTGCAGCTGCGTGATGTTCATTCCCATGTTAAAGTTTCCGAAGGCTTCATTTACGTCCCATGGAATCCAGTGAAACATAAAATTTGTGGAGTCGTCATAAACAAAAAAATTATGACCGCTGCCAATATAGGAATCGAGATTCGCGAAAATATTCATGGCCGCCATGTAATAAACCGCGCTCCAGGATTCGAATACCGTTTCAAGTGAATCATAGAATTCTGACGGAGATGTATTATTAATGATGTCGAGCACATGTACCAGGTCACTCCAGTCATTCTGCGTTTCATTTGTTTCAAGACCGTATTTATTATAATAACCCGACTGCGCGCTGCCGTACCATTTCATATCGCCATTCGGATCGCCTTTGAACAGGTTTCCGTCATTGTCGGGATAACGCTGTTTCAGAAATTTAGAGCTGGAAACTTCCTCGACCAGAATATACAGGCCCCAATAGACATTGTTGAGATAAACACGCGCATACGTACACCGCGGCGCCACCATGCCATTGCGGTTCAAAAAATCGAGGCAGACCTTTTCCCGCATGAAAGTCGGATCCTTGAATCCGTTGTTCAGATTAAATTTTTTGATCTCGTCATATTCACCGGCAGGATTGAATTCATTCAGATCTACCTTAAAAGATTTTTTATTGCCCGGATTATTAAAAGAGGAATTGCCTTTCATTTTGATCCCTGTCGAAGGCATGGATCTTCCGTCGAGCACCATTTCGCATTCGGTATAAATATCCATGGAGTGATTTGCTAAAAGCGTATCCCAGTATCCGGTCTGCGAAAAGTTGAAATAAATATCATGGATGAAATCTACCGCCCACAGGCTGTCGCCGCCGGCAGCTTTACCTGTGGATGTGAACAGGAAAAACGCGATAGCACTAAAAAACTTTTTCATTTAGGATTTCTTCTCAGACGAATAAAATTGAAATTCGTTTAATGCAAAGTTGTCAATTTAATTGAAGAGCCGGGCGTTACCGCCGTATCTTTGGGGATGGCATTTAAAGAAATTACACTTTCGGTTTCGATCCGTGTTTATCCTTCCGATCACGAATTAACGCAGGAAGATCGTGAATTGCTGGCAAAAGCGCGTTCAGCTGCAGCATCAGCTTATGCGCCTTATTCTAATTTTTTTGTCGGCGCTGCTGTGCGTCACTCGGGTGGCGCAGTCGTGTCCGGCAATAACCAGGAAAACGCGGCTTATCCTTCGGGCATGTGCGCTGAAAGAACGGCGGTTTATTACGCCGGCGCAAATGCTCCCAATGTGGTCATTGAGGCGGTTGCAGTTCATGGTTACAACGGACGGGCTACGGAAGATAATCCGGTTTCTCCCTGTGGCGCATGCAGGCAGGCTTTGCTCGAATATGAGGAAAAACAGGGGAGCCCGATACGGATCATACTTGGCGGTAAAACCGGGAAAGTGCTTGTAATTGATTCGATAAAGGACCTTCTGCCTCTTTCTTTTGGGAGCAAAAATCAGGATTTGTAAGCGCATTCCCTTAATTCCCTGATTTCCCTCGGCTATTCTTATATTTGAGACCTTAATTTAATAAAGTTTATTCATGGCAACCAAAACGCAGAAATCTTCTGCAAAAGCGATGGCAGGATTCAGCAAGGAAATTTATTTGCATTGGTACGAGCAGATGCTGATCATGCGCCGTGTCGAAGAAAAATGTTCAGAGCTGTATATCCAGCAGAAGATCCGCGGATTTTGCCATCTGTATATTGGCCAGGAGGCGCTTGTTGCCGGCGCGGAAACGGCGATTACGAAGGACGACCGTGTCATCACTGCGTACAGGGATCATGCGCATCCGATCGGTCGCGGAATGCATCCGAAATATGTCATTGCCGAGCTGCTCGCGAAATCTACCGGCTGTTCAAAAGGCAAAGGAGGATCCATGCACATGTTTTCAAAAAAATATAATTTTTTCGGCGGTCACGGCATCGTCGGCGGACAAATACCGCTCGGCGCGGGGCTTGCTTTTGCTGACCAGTATAATGGCACAAAGAACGTAACGCTTTGTTACATGGGCGATGGCGCGGTAAGACAGGGCGCGCTGCACGAAACTTTCAACATGGCCATGCTCTGGAAACTCCCGGTGATTTTTATCATCGAGAATAATAATTATGCGATGGGTACATCGGTTCAGCGAACTTCAAACGTTCATGATCTTTATAAGATCGGCGCAGGTTATAATATGCCTTCTTTCCCGGTCGACGGCATGAGCTGTGAGGCTGTTCACCAGTCTATCTCTGATGCGGCGGAGCAGGCGCGCAACGGCAATGGGCCTACGCTGCTCGAGATGAAAACTTACCGTTACCGCGGGCATTCGATGTCGGATCCGGCAAAATACCGGTCAAAGGATGAAGTGGAAGAATACAAACGCCAGGATCCGATCGAGCTGGTGCTTGCAACCTTGCGTGAAAATGGATGGATCACGGATAAAGATGTTGAATCGTACGAAGAAAAAATCGCCGCGATGGTGGAAGAGTCGGTGAAGTTCGCGGAGGATTCGCCTTATCCCGAACCGGAAGAATTGTACAAAGACGTTTACGCGGAACCCGGCTATCCATTCATCATGGATTGATCCGCGTTTAATTTTTTCCTCTGACAGCAATTTTATTACTCATAAATAAATTCCCATGGCAGAAGTAGTTAAAATGCCGAAGCTCAGCGATACAATCACCGATGGTGTTGTTGCCGCCTGGCATAAAAAAGTCGGTGATCCGGTAAAAAGGGGAGAAATTCTCGCCGAAATAGAAACGGATAAGGCGACCATGGAATTTGAATCGTTCTACAATGGTACGCTGCTTTACATTGGAATTGAACAAGGGCAGGGCGCACCGGTAGACGCGATTCTTGCAATAATTGGAAAAGAAGGCGAAGATGTTTCCGCAATTCTTGCGCAGGCGAAATCTGCAGAAGCTTTAAAAAAGGAAGAAAAAAAGCCGGAGCCGAAAGCAGAACCCAAAAAAGAAGAAAAAATTGCTGTTGCTGATTCCAAAAAACAAGACATAAAAAAAGAGAAACAATCCGCGCAACCTGTGACTGCTGATACAGGCGAGAACGGCGACGGCCGCATCAAAGCATCCCCGCTTGCAAAAAAGCTGGCGGCGGAAAAAGGAATTGATCTCACCAATGTTTCCGGTACCGGTGATTATGGCCGGGTGGTGAAACGTGATATTGAAACCTGGCATCCGGGAAAGCTTGGATCGCTGAGCTTTGGAACTCCATTCGCCGGCGGGAAAGAAAGTTTTACCGAAGAGCCGGTTTCCCAGATGCGAAAAACCATTGCGCGCCGGCTGGCGGAAAGTAAATTCTCAGCGCCGCATTTTTACCTGACCATGGAAATTGATATGGACCAGGCCGTGAAAGCGCGCGAAGCGATAAATGAAATTTCTCCGGTAAAAGTGTCATTCAATGATATGATCATCAGGGCCTGTGCAGCAGCGTTGCGCCGTCATCCAAAAGTGAATGCATCCTGGCTTGGGGATAAGATCCGTTACAATAAACACATTCACATCGGGGTGGCCATTGCTGTCGAGGAAGGACTGCTGGTGCCGGTAGTGCGTTTCGCCGACCAGAAATCTTTTCCACAGATCGCAACCGAAGTGAAAGAATTCGCGCAGAAAGCAAAAGAAAAAAAGTTGCAGCCGGCAGATTGGGAGGGAAACACTTTCACCATTTCCAACCTCGGCATGTTTGGAATTGAAGAATTTACAGCCATTATTAATCCGCCGGATGCCTGTATTCTCGCAGTCGGGGGAATAAAAGATATTCCCGTCATCCGGGATGGGCGGATAGTTCCCGGCAAAGTCATGAAAGTCACTTTATCCTGCGATCACCGTGTTGTGGATGGCGTTACGGGCGCCGCGTTTTTACAGACATTAAAAATGCTGCTCAGCAATCCGGTAACGATTCTCATGTAGGGACCGTTTCTTAAAAAATACTTCCGGTTTTATTCCGTTGCGCCGCCCAGGTTGATCACACAGGTCCACGCATACTTATTATGTGTCTGTATGGAGGCCCCGGCGTGTGTGTATTTTGGATCGAGCAGTGATTCCCGGTGACTATGATCCGGAACGCCTTCATCGATCAATAATTGAATCGCGATTCCAAAAGATTTAGCGGCTCCGTAGCTGCAGCATTCCGCCCAGTAGGGGAATCGCTTCTTTACCAGCTTATACCGTTTTTCATGGCCGGCATGCCCAGTGGTTCCCTGTTTTCCGGTAGCTGCCGCATGACCTGCCGCTGCTGACCATAATAAGGAGTCGGGCAGGAGCGCATGTGAAAATTTACTTTTTTTAAGAGTTGCAAGCAGGGAGGTCGTATAACTGTTTTTAATTCCGGAGGAATCAAGGTATTGTTGATAATACGTTTCCGCGAACAGTTTCGGATTTATCCGCGCGAGGTTGAGATAAAAGAAGACTTGTTTTTCTTCCGAAGTCATATAAGAAACATTTTTCGCAGTGTTGGCCTGTTCCAGTTCCTCCTGTTTCCATTCCCTAAATGGGTAATTATTTGCCTGTGGTGTAAATGCGGAACCCAAAAATAAAATACAACAAATGCTAAATATGAATCGCATAAAAATATTTTCACTTACACAATATAACGAATGATAACGCGAAGAATTGTGATGATGAGCCGATAACGACCATCCGACGGGAATACGGGGAAAACCAATAATGGCGCGGCTTCCCAAAAACGACGCTTTGCATGGCGTTTGTAATTGTAACCAGGTTAAGAAGTAATTGTTGTACAATTTAAAACTGGTTTACAAATGAAAAGAAGATTATTGAGCTGTGGCGTGATGTGGGCATTATGTACAGCTGGTTTTACACAATCAAATCCGACCCCGTTCAATCTGAATGCAAGCGGAAACTACTCTTTCAGCCAATGGGCAAGCACCTCGGCAAGCGGTACCTACCCGGGCAACATGATTTTTCACTTAATGAACAGCACTTTTCCGTCGGTCAATGCCACGGCGCAAAGTGATCTGTTGGCGGGGTTTACTTATTCCGCCACTGACGGAACACGCATCCAGGGGCTGGGAAGCGCTGGGATTCTTTTCCAGAACAAAACCAACCCGGTAAATACAGGCTATACTGCCAATAAGCTGGGAGAAGCTGTTTTGGGATTAATGACATCTGCACGCGAAGATATCCAGGTTTCCTGGAAGGCGCAGACGAAATCATTGGGCGCCAACGTAACTGCTATTCGATTGCAGTACAGGATTGGAAACTCAGGCGCTTTCCAGAATTTCAATCCAATAAGTGAATTCGTAAGCTCCGCGAATTTATCGGACAGCACGACTTTAAGCGTCACATTGCCAGAGTCGCTCGAAGGCCAGGCGCTGGTGCAGCTTCGATGGATTTATTATACGGTTTCCGTCAGTTCAACTGTTTCAAAAGCAATCCGGCTGGATGATATTTCCGTGACAAGCCTTCCGAAAGTAACGCTGTCGGCACATCCGGATGTATGCACCAATACCCCGGCTTTTGCCTTAACAGATGGAACACCGGCAGGTGGAAGCTACTCCGGGACAGGAGTTAATGGAAATATGTTTGATCCTTCCGTAAGCGGTACAGGAACATTTGTAATATATTATAACTATACGGATAATAACAATATTTCAAATTCAGCTTCTATTAATCTTGTGGTCAGCCAAAACGCCTGCGTGCAGCCTGTCGGCCTGGCCGCAAATTCCTGCGGAGCGGCGGACCTGATGAAATTCAGTTATATCTATACCGAAGGAGTATTAAACGGGCAGGATTACGAATATGAATTTTCCGGTGGTGATCTTTCTTCTAATATTATCCGGCGGCGAAATAACTGGTACACGGATTTTGCGCTGAGCTGGATCTCCCAGTTGAATTACGCGCAAACGTATAATGTACGCGTGCGCGCAAAAGTTGGCGGTATCTGGGGAACATTTTCAAACTATTGTACGATCAGCATGAATCCTGTTTCGCCTGTGCCTCAGTTAGCGGCAACGTCATGCGGCGCCACCAATCTCGCGCTCAACAGTTATATTTCGACAACGCCGATGACCAGCGCGCAGGATTATCAATATCAATTTGTTGATGTAAACACTGATGACGTGATTCTCAAGACCAGGGGCAGCGGATATACAGATTTCAATCTTGTATGGGCAACTGGGCTGAAATACGAGCATTCGTATTATGTGCGTGTACGCGCGAAAGTGAACAGCGTCTGGGGCGCTTTTGGACCTGCCTGCCAGATCACGCTGCGCTCATTCCCGGCCACGCAATTGACGGAAGTTTCTTGCGGGGCATCGGATCTTTCGCTGGCTGACCGCATATACACGGTGCCTGTTGGCGGCGCCACAAATTACGAGTACCGATTTACGCCATTGCCTGAAGGTGCGCCTATTGTGAAACAAAGAAATTCCGGTTCGAATTATTACGTGCTGAGCTGGGCATCGCTCGCACAAGGCACTACTTATAAAGTAGATGTTCGCGCCCGTGCAGGCGGTGAGTGGGGCACTTTTGACGCAGTGTGCACAATAGCGCTTTCTTCTTCCAGTCGTCTTACTGATCCGCTGGCGAATGCAGAGGTCACGCCGGCACCTGATTTTTTTGCCGTGGTTTATCCAAACCCGATCGGGTCGGGTACAGAAGTCACACCTTCTATTCAGATCAATGGAGCAAGCGGACAAACAGCAATCGTGCGCATATATGATATGACAGGCAAAGAAATGATTGTGTATGCCATGCAGCCGGAAGGAGATGAGTTTGCAGGAAAACTCATTGATTTCCCGCAATTGTCACCGGGAGTTTATATTATATCCGTGATGGTGAATGACCGCGTTCAGAATTCAAGGTTAGTGGTGGAATAGAAACAGGATTATTTAAATGAAAAGGGGAGACGGAAGTTTCCCTTTTTTTGTGCCATCCATGTACATTCTCTTCAGGTTCACTATTTATGCAAACAGAGTATCTGCCTGGAATTTACGAAGATGGATGAGCAATATCATTTCTTAAACAGGCGCAGGTCATACCAGTCATTTTGAGTTGAAGCTACTTTCGCTATAAAATAGTTCTGTTCCACGCACTCTCAAAACCTACCCACATGGCTACGACGAAAAAAATTTGTGCAGCCATCGCATTAATTGCGCTGTCAATTCTTGCACATGCACAATCAAATCCGACCCCATTCAACCTGAACGCGAATGGCACCTATTCCTTCAGCTCATGGGCAAGCACCTCCGCAACCGGAACATATCCCGGCAATATGATTTTTCATTTGGCTAACGTCACTTTCCCTTCGGTTTCTGCCATCGCGCAAAGTGATCTGCTAACCGGATTTACCTATTCTGCAACTTCCGGAACGCGCATTCAGGGACTTGGAAATGCCGGCATCCTGTTTCAGAATAAGACCAGCCCGATCAACGTGGGTTTTACGGCAAATAAAATCGGAGAAGCAGTATTGGGAATCATGACATCAGGTCGTGAACAGGTCCAGGTATCATGGAAGGCCCAAACAATGTCGACGGGCGCCAATGTCACCGGGATTCGTTGTCAGTACAGGATCGGCAACACCGGCGCGTTCAGTGATTTCAGCCCCGCCAGCGATTTCCTCAGCTCGGCCAATTTATCAGACAGCACGACCTTGAACCTTACTTTACCTGAGGCGCTTGAAGGCCTTCCACTTGTTCAGCTTCGATGGATCTATTATACGGTTAATGTAAGCTCGAGCGTGTCAAAAGCAATACGGCTGGATGATATTTCTGTTACCAGTCTTCCCAGCGTTATATTTTCAGCGCTTCCAAATGCATGTGTTAATTCTTCGCCGTTTAACTTAACCGATGGTTCTCCGTCAGGTGGAAGCTACTCCGGCACAGGCGTAGTAAATGGAAATATGTTCGATCCTTCCATAAGCGGCGCCGGCACCTTTGTAATAACTTACACCTATACGGATAACAATAATTTTTCTAATTCAGCTTCAACAAATCTTATTGTAAACAATGGCACCTGTGTCAGCCCGGTTGGCCTGGCTGCAAATTCCTGCGGTGCCGTAAATCTGATGAAAAACAGTTATATCTATACAGAAACAGTGTTAAATGCGCAGGATTACGAATATGAATTTTCCGGTGGCGACCTTGCTTCAACAATTTTACGCCGACGCAATAACTGGTATCCGGATTTTGCGCTTGGCTGGATTTCTGAATTGAATTACGGTCAAACTTATGATGTCCGTGTTCGCGCAAAAGTCGGTGGAGTGTGGGGGATATTTGCCAACACTTGCACCATTGGGATGAACGCAGTTACGCCTTTACCCCAGCTTACCGCTTCTGCTTGCGGCGCGATCAACCTGGCGCTTAATAGTTACATTTTTATCATACCGGTTACCAATGCGCAAGACTATTATTATCAATTTCAGGATATCAGCACTGCCCAGACGATTTTCAAAAACCGGGGTAACGGATATGCTGACTTCAATCTCGGCTGGGCCATAGGGTTGAAGTACGGACATTCATACAATGTGCGCGTGTGCGCGAAAGTGAACAATACTTGGGGCGCTTACGGGGCGACCTGCCAGATCACCCTGGTCGCATTCCCGACCACGCAATTGACAGTGGTTTCCTGCGGCGTAACGGAATTGGCATTGTCCGACAAGATCTTCACAACCCCGGTTGGCGGCGCTACGAATTATGAATATCGCTTTACACCTTTGCCCGAAGGCACACCCATTGTGAAACAAAGAAATTCCGGTTCGAATTATTACGTGCTCAGCTGGGCATCGCTCGCTCAAAGCACGATCTATAATGTAGAGGTGCGCGCCCGTGCCGGCGGTGACTGGGGCGCTTTCGGCGCAGTATGTACAATAGCGCTTTCTTCCTCAAGCCGACTTGCTGATCCCCTGTCGAATGCGGTGGTCACGCCGGCACCTGATTTTTCCGCTGTAGTTCATCCAAACCCGATCGGAACAGGAACTGAGGTCACACCTTACATACAGATAAATGGAGCAGGCGGACAAACAGCAGTCGTACGCATATATGATATGACGGGCAAAGAAATGATTGTGTATGCCATGCAGCCGGAAGGAGATGAGTTTGCAGGAAAACTCATTGATTTCCCGCAATTGTCACCGGGAGTTTATATTATATCAGTGATGGTGAATGACCGCGTTCAGAATTCCAGGTTAGTGGTGGAATAACAAAAAGTCAATTTTTTATTTAAGAGGGAGGTAAATGCCTCCCTTTTTTTCTGGTTCGGTTGAACCTCATTTTCATTGGAATACGATGAAAAATGATAATTCTCATAAAAATATTTCTTTTCCGGAATATTACCTTATGCACGACATTGCCTATCTTTCGCAGATCCTTTTTCTGGGTTTTGATTTCCCTGCCATATTTAATTAACAAATAAGTTATAGTTATGAGAAAAAAACTACAAGGCTGTATAGTAATGATGACATTCTATTCAGCAATTATTGCGCAATCAAATCCGACTCCGTTTAATCTGAATACGAGCGGAAACTATTCTTTTACTTCTTGGGCCAGCACCTCGGCAACCGGCACGTATCCCGCAAATATGTTTTTTCACCAGATGTCAGCCACCAGGCCAACTATTACAGCCACTGCGCAGAGTAACCTGGGGGCTGGTTTTTTGTATTCTAACACAGATGGTACGCGGATACAAGGTCTGGACAGCGACGGAATCCTATTCCAGAATAAGAACCTACCTGTTAATACTGGTTATACAGCGAATAAGATGGGTGAGGCTGTACTGGGATTGGTGACGACGGGCCGTGAACAGATCCAGGTTTCCTGGACAGCGGAGACAAAGTCATCAGGCGCCAACGTTACCGCAATGCGTCTTCAATACAGGATTGGCAGCAGCGGCGCATACAGCGATTTCAGCCCTATCAGTGATT
>DATDOQ010000248.1:0-5791 GCA_035293205.1 Bacteroidia bacterium | reverse complement strand
CTAATACGATTGTGGAATCCCAGACTCAATGGCTGACATTGCTTGGCAGTGGGCGAAAAAGCGGAAAATGGGAAAAGCCGGAACCGCTTTCATTCTGTGTGGACGGAACCAATTTTACGCATCCTGCTTTTTCAGGCAACGACAGTGTCTTGATTTTTTCTTCTGACAAATCCGGCGGACAAGGAGGGATGGATCTGTACTATTCAAAACTTTCTGCCTCCGGCTGGAGCGCGCCGGTAAACCTGGGCAGCAGGATCAATTCGCCCGCAAATGAACTTTTTCCCTTTGTTTCTGCATCCGGAAACCTTTACTTCAGCAGCAACCGCCCGGGAGGAAATGGAAAACTCGATATCTACGTCGTTCACTTATCCGACACCGCCCATACTTTTCCTTTTTCACTTGGCAATGAAATTAATTCCGCCGACGATGATTTTGGCTTGTGGTGCGATGCGGCTGAGCGCGAAGGATTCTTTTCATCCGGGAGAAATGCACAGCCACCGAATGACAATGTATTTTGTTTTAAAATTTCGTGGCCCCAGGTTTCTACATTGGATACGCTGCTTCAGCCCGCGCTCTGTTATACATTTTTCGAAGAAGCCTCGCTGGCAGCAGCTGATACGGTGGCGATGGATTACGAATGGGTTTTCAGTGATCAAACAATCAAGGAAGGGCTTATCGTCGAAAAATGCTTTTCCGCGCCCGGTACATTCACCATTGATCTGAAAGTCAGCGACCGCTCATCGGGTGAACTTGTGGAAAGTGATGTTCATTATGAACTCGTTATACCTGCAGCCATTCCGATTGAGTTTCAGATTGATGAGGAAGCAACCGTTCATGAGCCGCTTGTAATTACTACAGAAAAACTGACGGTCCCGGGCTTTGCGATCCTTGATGTTTATTATGATTTTGGTGAAGGTTTTTATGCGCGGGGGCGCTCGGCGACGCATGTTTATCACAAGCCTGGAATATATTATCCCAAAATCATTCTTCGTTTGAAAGATGACGCGGCAGGAACGATAGAAAATCGTTGCTTTGTGAAAGAAATTATTGTGAAGTAAATGAAGAAATTAAAAGTCCTTGTGCTGCTTTTCCCGCTTTACGCTTCTGCATTTGCGCAGCAGGTACCGGCCATTGAACAGAATTTCCCGTACCTCGTAACATTTGGGAACAAGGCCGATAAGTCATGGGGCGATGATGATTTTGTCCAGACATTTTTCTTTTCTATTCCTGTTTCCTGCAATTCCGCGATTTACATACGCGTGTTTGATCCGGACATTGGCGGCTTCGCCGATGAAAACCGGGGAGGATTTAACACAAAAACGCGGTTTACAATTTACGGCGGTAAAGGCGCCCACTCCACGCCGGATGCAAAAAAGCAGGATCCCATTGGAAACTTCCGGAGTGGTGTTCAGATGGCAACAAAAACATTCGGCAATGAAGAAACTTATAACAATGCCTGGTATACTTTCGGTCCGTTCAGCCCAATCGAAGGCGAACTCCAGCCGGAATATGGAGGTTATATTTTTAAGATCATTATTGAAGGGCTTGAAGGTGACGACGGAAACCTGTATAAGATGTACTTATCTTCAAAACAAAATGAGAACATCGACATCGAAGGCGGCAATTCATTTACTTATGAATTCTCCCTGCGGCTCCCTGACCAGGTAGGCAGCATCTGTCACCTGTATCCTTTTGTGACCAGCAATGTGATCGCGGTTAAAACAAGCGTTTTTGATTATGACAGGGATGGAATGATCCGCACCGTATCGGTAGCAAAGAAAGGTGAAGTGTTCAGAACAGCCGGCAATGATGTATGGGTGGATACCACGCATGCGGTTGTTCCGGAAGAATACAATACTTCCCTAGATATCCAGTTTGTGAAGCAGTACGCCGTGAAAAACAATAATATTTGTGTTTTCATCACCAATCAATACGGTGAGCTGCTACCCTTCTATACGGTGCCGATCGGTGGTGTCCCGAAATATAAATACAGGGTCGGCGTTGAGCCGCGTAAATAAATGGCTGTGATAATGGCAAAAAGATTTTATTGCTTTCTTTCTTTTTTCAGCTTTTTCTGCAGCGGCTATGCGCAGGAATTTCAGACCCGTCAGTTCAACGAAGAAAGGGGACTGCTGCAAAAATTTATTTTTTCGATCGCGCAGGATCGCAACGGGGTGCTTTTCCTTGGAACGGAGAACGGTCTGACCAGTTATAACGGCGATCAGTTCCAGTCATGGACAACCAGCCATGGTTTGGCTGAAGACCAGGTTTCGTGTGTGTTCGCGGACAGCCGCAACAAAATATGGATTGGCCATTTTCAGAAGGGCATCAGTGTGTTTGATGGAAATCATATTACGATTATTGATACGCTGGCTACCGGCCGCATCAATTCATTTGCGGAAGATAAAAGCGGAAATATTTGGGGCACAAGCGCCGGCAAAGGAATTTTCAGGATCAACGGCATAAGCGGCAAGCTTGAATTTCCTGCGGGCGGAAGTGTAAATGCCTCCCAGATAACTTTTGACGCCGAAGGACAGCTGATCGCAGGTCGGGAGGATGGCGTGGGAATTTATCACCTCGAAAAGGATGGCAGCATCCTGCTATTCGCGATCCTTCCGGAGCTGCATGGGAAAAAAGTGAATGCGCTTTGTTTAAGAAATTTAAAAGGGAAAGAGATCCTTGCGGTTGCCGTTGATGAAGAAGGTGTTTTCATTTTCAGGCACGAGCAGATGCAATACAGGCTTATTACACAAATGACCACCGGGCTTGGTTACAGCTACCCGATTTTTTCGGCTATAGATTTTGACCTTGATGGAAATCTCTGGCTTGGAACGATCGGCCAGGGTTTGCGGAAAATAACATTCGATGAAAAATTCCGGCCAAAGCACGTGGACATTTGTTACGGGATCGGCGATGATAATGTGAAGTCACTGCTGATCGATACGGAAAATAATACCTGGATCGGAACCTTTGGCAATTCGCTGCTCGAAATTCCTTATTCCGCTTTCCGGTATTATACAAAATCGAATGCGCTGCTCCGCGCGGAAGTGAATTGCATTGCAAAAGGCGATCTGGGCAACTTCTGGCTCGGCAATAACCAGGGGCTTACGCGTTACCGCCCGAACGATCCGGGAAACACCAGAATTTTTGATGAACGGGATGGCTTCACATCAAAACGGGTCACATGTATGCAGCGCGATGCTGAAGGTTATATCTGGATCGGCACTTACGGAGATGGAATTTTCCTGCTTAACCCGGAAAACGGAAAGTTTGAAAACATGTCGGAAAAACACCACCTTCAATCGTTAAACATCAACACCATCACCGCGAGCAGGAGCAGAAAAATATACATCGGGACAACAGATGGCTTGTACATCTACGATCAGCACTGGGGTAAATTTTCGTACCTGACAACCCTTGATGGCCTGATGCATAATAATATTCAGCACTTGTACGCGGACCAGCAAGACAATATCTGGTTTTCATCCGCCGGCACGCCGCCCTATTATTTAAAAGATCTGGAGATCACATTATTCAACCAGGTGGACAAGCTGCGGGGATACAACCTCAACAGCATTTGTGGCGACAATTCCGGCATGTACTGGATCGCAACGGACGGGGATGGCGTCTTTTCATTTGATGGCAAACAGTTTCGCCAGTTCACGGTGAAAAACGGACTGCGCTCAAGTTCTGCAATTGCAATTACATCCGACGATCAGGGACAGATCTGGGTGGTGCATAAAAGCGGGGTTAGCCTGCTGTTCCCGGGTGATTCCGTTTTCTATAATTTTTCTGCGGCAGATAACAAACTTTTTAATGACATGAACCCATCGGTGTACAAAGACGTCAGCGGCGTTCTTTACCTCTGCTCTGCCGGCGGACTTATTGAAATCCTTCCGCTTGACAAATCTTATTTGCGACGCGAAGCGCGGCTCTCGCTTGCCCATCTTTTTATCAACGGCATTGAATTACCACGCACAAAAGAAGTGATTCTTGACCCGGGGACGTACAATCTTTCTTTTGAGTTCAATAATATCCTTTACGGCGCTGCGGTCAGACCTGCTTTCTTTTATCGCATAGTCGGGGCAGATTCAACCTGGCGACCGGCAAGCGGAAGGAACGTGAACATTCCGCAATTAAGTTCTGGCGAATATATTTTAGAAGCGTCAACTTTAAAAAATCCGGCAATGGCGCCAGCATCTTTTTCCGTCCGCATTTCAATCGATAAACCTTTCTGGCAAAAAGCGTGGTTCCTGTGGACAACTGTGCTGAGTGTTCCGCTCGTAGTCATTGGACTGATCCGGCTGCAAACGGTTTCCCTCCGGAGACTGAACAGGAAGCTGCATGGACTTGTGCGTCAAAAAACATTGCTGCTGGTCGAAGAAAAAGAAGCCGTTTCGCGGATCAACCTGCAGCTCGAAGACAAAAACCGGGATATCATGGATTCCATCCGGTACGCAAAAAGAATTCAGCTGGCAGCGTTGCCGGACATGGCCTTGCTTAAAACTTATTTCCCGCACAGCTTTATCTTCTACCAGCCCCGCGACATTGTGAGCGGTGATTTTTACTGGTTCGCGGAGAAAGACGATATTTTTATTATTGCCGCAGTCGACTGCACCGGGCATGGAATTCCGGGCGCTTTTATGAGCATGATCGGAACAACATTGCTGAATAAAATAATTTTCGACGATGACACCGGCAGTCCTGCCATCATTCTTGCGCGGCTGAATAAAGAAGTGACAAGCTCGCTTCACCAGCAGGAAGCCTATGATTCTTCACATGATGGAATGGATATCGCATTATGCATCATTGACAGGAAAACTAATTCGTTGCGCTTTTCAGGCGCCGGACGGCCATTTTGCCTGGTGCGGAATGATGAGGTGCAGGTGATAAAATCGAACAAAGCAGGAATTGGCGGGCGTTACGGACACGATACGATTGAATACGACGAAACAATTGTGCAGCTTGAAGAAGGCGATTCATTTTATCTTTTTTCCGATGGTTACGCGGACCAGTTCAGCTCGGAAACGGGCGGGAAATTTTCTTCGCGGCGATTGCGGGAACTTTTCAGAAGCATTAGCGGTCTTCCGGCAACTGACCAGGAAAAAAAGGTGCGTGAAACTTTTTATGAATGGAAAGGCGAAGAATTTCAGTATGATGACATTCTTGTTATTGGCATCCGGTATGATTTGCAGGAAACGCAGGTGCCAGGAACATTTGCAGAAAATATTAAAGAATTATGACGTTTAACAGTATGAACAATTTATTCCGGCAATAAACTACACCGAAGATCCTGGATTCAAATTTTCAGCTCTGCTTAAAAAATCTGAACTTGCATTCATAACATTCAACCTTTACTTATGCCGGAAAAATCACGTGAGCACCAGGCAAATGAACGAACCTTTCTTGCATGGATCAGGACCAGCCTTGCCATATTGATCCTGGGCTTTGCTATTTTCCGCTTAAATATTTTCCTTCGGGAAATGGCAATTGTAAATCGTTTTACCACTGAGGCGCCGGCAACTGATTTATCATCAGTTTTCGGGATCATACTCATCGCTTTTGGAGTTTTAATTACATTATTAGCCTATTTCCAGTTCCTGCGAATCGAAAAACAACTCCATGCTGATACTTATCAGCCATCCTCTTATCTTGTAACGATGCTTGCCTTGTTTATAATTATTGCCGGAACAATCCTCGTTTTTTCTATAACCGGTAATCTGTAAAATAGCGCCGGATTTCACTTATTGGGCCAGCGGCACTGTTTGCTTGATCAGCTCTTCCTGCTATC
>DATDOQ010000247.1:0-3182 GCA_035293205.1 Bacteroidia bacterium | reverse complement strand
AGCGCTTTTGCGAGCTCGGTTTTGCCCACGCCGGTGGTGCCGAGAAAAATAAAGGAGCCGATGGGCTTGCGCACATCCTGCAAACCGGCGCGGCTCCGGCGGACGGCGTCCGAAATGGCGCTGATGGCCTCGTCCTGTCCGACTACACGTTTGTGAAGCTCTTCTTCGAGCGCCAGCAGCTTTTCACGCTCACTCTGCAACATGCGCTTCACCGGGATGCCAGTCCACGCGCTGACCACGCGCCCGATATCCTCGCTGTCCACTTCTTCCTTGATCATCGGGTTGCCGGCGGTCTGCATTTCGGCCAGCTTTTTTTCCGCCACCGATAAACGGTCTTCCGCTTCTTTGATCCTTCCGTATCTGATCTCCGCCACTTTTCCGTAATCGCCCGCGCGCTCGGCCTGTTCGGATTCAAATTTCAATTGCTCGATGGATTCTTTCTCGCGCTGCAGATTTTCCACAATTTCTTTTTCCGATTGCCACTGCGCGCTCAGATCCGCGCGTTTATCATTCAGCTCGGCAAGATCGCGGTTGAGCGATTCCAGCCTGGAAGTATCTTTTTCGCGTTTAATCGCCTCGCGTTCTATTTCCAATTGGCGGATCTTTCGCTCCACATTTTCCAGCTCCACGGGCATGGAATTGATTTCCATCCGGAGACGGGAAGCAGCCTCATCCATCAGGTCAATCGCTTTATCCGGCAGGAAACGATCGGTGATGTAACGGCTCGACAATTCCACCGCCGCGATGATCGCCTCATCCTTGATGCGCACTTTGTGATGCGTTTCATATTTTTCTTTGATCCCGCGCAAAATGGAAATCGCGTCTTCATGCGAAGGTTCATCCACCATGATTTTCTGAAAACGTCTTTCCAGCGCTTTGTCTTTTTCAAAATATTTCTGGAATTCATTGAGCGTCGTTGCTCCAATTGCACGAAGCTCACCGCGCGCGAGTGCAGGCTTTAAAATATTTGCAGCGTCCATCGCGCCTTCACCGCCGCCGGCGCCCACAAGCGTGTGGATCTCGTCAATGAACATCACCACTTCGCCTTCCGCGTCCACCACTTCTTTCACGACGGCTTTCAACCGTTCCTCGAATTCACCTTTGTATTTCGCGCCGGCAATGAGCGCGCCCATGTCGAGTGAAAAGATCTGTTTCGATTTCAAATTATCCGGCACATCGCCGTTGATGATCCGGTGCGCGATGCCTTCGGCGATGGCGGTTTTTCCTACGCCCGGCTCACCGACGAGGATCGGGTTGTTTTTTGTTCTGCGCGTGAGGATCTGCAACACGCGGCGAATCTCTTCATCGCGTCCAATTACTGGATCGAGCTTTCCTTTGCGCGCCTGCGCGTTCAGGTTCACCGCGTATTTTTCAAGCGCGTTGTACGTTTCTTCCTGCGACGCGCTGGTCACACGCGTTCCTTTGCGCAATTCACGAATGGCAGATTTCAGATCTTTTGCGGTAATGCCATTGTCTTTCATCAATTGCGCTACCTGATCGCCGGTTTCGAGCAAGCCGAGCAGCATGTGTTCGATAGAAACAAAATCATCCTTGAAATCTTTCAGGCTGTTTGTCGCTTTCATCAGCGCCTGGTTAGCATCTTTTGAAAGGTATTGTTCTGCGCCTGACACTTTCGGGTAAGAGTCAACAATCCGGTTGACCACCTGTGCGATGAGCGCCGGGTTTACATTGAGCTTTTTGAATAAAAACGGCGTTACATTATCATCCACTTCGAGAATGCCTTTCAATAAATGGCCGGTCTCAATCGCCTGGTTGTTTCCCGCCGCTGCAAGCTGCTGTGCCTGCTGGATGGCTTCCTGGGATTTTATGGTGAAACTTTTAAGGTTCATGGCGAAAAAAATTAGTGTCCGCTGAATCAGGCAGCAAAAGCTATACCGCCGAAGAAATATGCCCGCCATTCGAACGAAGTGGCAGAAAAATCAAAACCTGCTGACTAAAAGACAGTTAAATGATTAAGGTTTTTTTCCTGGGATCTACGTTTGTGTCACTTTTAGCACTGGTTGATTCCGCGAACAATTGGTAGTTGATCTTTATCAGAGGCTCCTATTTATACCGTCCCTACAGGACTTGAGATATCGTGATAATGTTTTTTACCGATATGTCGTTCCTACGGAACTAATTATAACTAAGGTTCCCTGGAGCCGCAACTTGGTAATAAAACAACCCCATCTGATAACGAATTACCGGCTCCGTAAAATCACGATATCTGTAAAAGCAATCAGTAAATATAATAGAGTAACATCGCGGCTCAGCAGGAACTGATTTGCGTGTCTATTTAAGTTCAGGTAAAACAGCATCGGCGCTGTGGCACAACCAGCACAATTAACAAAGGTTCCATGGAGCCGCAACCTGGCAATAAACACCCCCCTGATAACAGATTACCGGCTCCGTAGGAGCCCAATATCGGTAAAAACAAATACCTCTTAATCACAAAGTGCCGTAGGCACGATATCCCTTTTATGTCGAAAATCAGGGCAATCTTTTACTGCCGCGACTGACCATAAAAAAAGAGGCCATCCGGTGGACAGCCTCTTTTTCTTATTCAAAAAAAGATTTACTGAATGACCACTTTCGATGTGGTAGTACCATTAGCATCCGCTACAGAAAGGAAATACACGCCTGCCTGAAGTGTAGATGTGTTCAGCTGAACGCGGTTTGCGCCAGCGCTAAGGTTACGCTTATCAGCAAGCACCGATTGTCCGAGCTCATTGAAGAGAGTGACGGTTACCGGACCTGCCTGATTCATGTTTACATTCAGATTCACGACATCATTAGCCGGATTTGGGAAAAGGCTAACCGAGCCAAAGCCGGTTTCCTGTTCCTGAACGCCAACCACAAATTCATTTTGTCCGAATGTAGCGTCGCCATAGTAGTAATGATCGAAGGTGCCAAGCGTAATTCCGGTGCCGGCACGGTCCACTGAATTGGTGCAAGGAACAGTATAGGTTGTACCATTCAGCAGTGCCACATTCGAAGCATAGAACCACCAGAATGTACTGCTGCTGGTAAACGTTTTTTTAGCCGTCCACATCTGGGTGTTTAAATTATATGCTTTTCCATACAGATCAGGGTATGCATTCTCACCGTTATTGTCAACAGGATCGCTGTCTCCCCACATATAGAAGAGCACGGTTCCGGTTGCATCCATGGATGCCTGGAGG
>DATDOQ010000246.1:0-2360 GCA_035293205.1 Bacteroidia bacterium | reverse complement strand
CGCTGATAAATATAAATTCAAAATTTCCGATCCGGTAAAAGATATTCCTGAAGACGCGCTCAATGCCATTTTATACGGCACGGACGAAATGCTGAAAGTGAAGAACGATGCTTACGGCAGCGGAACAAGTTATTCGCTTTCTTTTGAGGGTGTCGTGAATTTTCTGTCGCGCCAGGAACAGGAAGGATCAACCGGGCTCCAGAAATGGGCGCAGGAATTCATGAACGAGATCGATTGTCCGAAATGCCTCGGAACACGCCTGAAAAAAGACGCGCTCTATTTCCATATCGACAATATGAATATCGCGCAACTTTCCGCGATGGGACTCGGTGATCTCCTCACCTGGATGACCGGGCTTGAAGATCGTATCAGTGAACGCCAGCGCAAAATTGCAACGGAAGTTTTAAAAGAGATCCGCAACCGGCTTCAGTTTTTACTGGATGTGGGATTGAATTACCTCGCGCTTGATCGCAGCTCGCGTTCCTTGTCCGGCGGTGAAGCACAGCGGATCCGGCTCGCCACGCAAATCGGTTCGCAATTGGTGGGTGTCCTTTACATCCTCGACGAGCCGAGCATCGGACTGCACCAGCGCGATAATGTGCGGCTGATCGGCGCGCTGAAAAACCTGCGCGACATTGGCAATTCCGTGATCGTGGTGGAGCACGATAAAGAAATGATCCTCGCCGCTGACCACGTGCTCGATATCGGTCCGCGCGCGGGTGTGCATGGCGGACATGTAGTGGCCCAGGGTACACCGCAGGAACTTTTGAAATTCGATACACTTACGGCGGATTATATCACCGGCAAAAAAAGCATTGCAATTCCTGAACGCCGGCGGAAAGGAAACGGAAAATCGATCGTGCTGGACGGCTGTACGGGACATAATCTGAAAAATGTAACGGTCGAAATTCCGCTGGGAAATTTTGTTTGCGTGACCGGCGTCAGTGGCAGCGGAAAATCCTCGCTGATCAACGAAACACTTTACCCGATCCTGAGCAAACATTTTTACCGGAGCGATCGCAAGCCTTTACCCTACAAAAAAATTCATGGCCTCGCGCATATCGACAAGGTCATCGAGATCGATCAGTCACCGATCGGGCGGACACCACGGTCGAACCCGGCGACATACACAAACGTTTTCTCCGACATTCGCTCGTTATTCAGCGAACTTCCAGAGGCAAAAATCCGCGGTTACAAGCCGGGAAGATTTTCGTTCAACGTAAAAGGCGGAAGATGCGAAACCTGCCAGGGCGCCGGTTTGCGCACGATCGAAATGAATTTTCTTCCCGACGTGTATGTGCTTTGCGAAACCTGCAACGGCAAACGTTACAACCGCGAAACGCTGGAAATCCGTTTTAAGGGAAAAAGCATCAGCGATGTTTTATCCATGACCATCGAAAACGCGGTTGTGTTTTTTGAAAATCATCCGATCATTCTACAACGCATCCGCGCCATGTTTGATGTCGGACTGGGTTACATTACGCTCGGACAACAAAGCACCACTTTGTCAGGCGGTGAAGCGCAGCGCGTAAAGCTGGCCACTGAACTTGCGCGAAAGCAAACGGGGAATACGCTTTACATCCTCGATGAGCCGACCACCGGCCTGCATTTCGAAGACATCCGTATCCTGCTGCATGTGCTGAACAAATTGGTTGACCAGGGCAACACCGTGCTCGTGATCGAGCATAACATGGATATCATAAAAGTTGCTGATCACGTGATTGATCTTGGTCCCGAAGGCGGCCTGGGCGGTGGAGAAATTCTCGCGGCAGGAACACCGGAAGCGGTTGCAAAAAAAGGAAAAGGGTTTACAGCGAAATTTTTACAGGAAGAGTTGGGATTGCCGGCGAACGGGCAGGCGATAACAGCGGCAGGGAGGCAATAGCGTCGCATGTTAAAACAATCTAATTCATGAAACTAAAGCCATGCCGGCGGCGTAAAACAAGATCGTTTCCCCTATTAAAATGGCCCTCTTTTTGCCCCAACTTTCAAGTAACCAGGCAACATTACGGGCGAAGTTTTGACTAATTTCCCCCGCATTTATGACCAACGAAGATAAAATCCGCCGTGCTTTTGCAGAAAAAGACTGGAGTGAAATCAAAGCCGGCGACTCCTGGCAAATTTTCAAGATCATGTCCGAGTTTGTGGAAGGTTTTGAAAAAATGCAAAAAATCGGCCCCTGTGTTTCCATTTTCGGTTCAGCGCGCACCAAAGCCGGCTCTCCTTATTACCTGCTTGCGGAAGAAATTGCTTTTAAGCTGACGCAGGAAGGCTACGGAATTATTTCCGGTGGCGGACCCGGCATCATGGAAGCTGCTAATAAAGGCGCGAAAACCGCGAAAGGAAAATCGGTGGGATTG
>DATDOQ010000245.1:0-3764 GCA_035293205.1 Bacteroidia bacterium | reverse complement strand
TCCTCGTAATCATCTTCACGTTCTTCAAGATCACGGCCCTCCCGATAGCTATCGCGACGATAGCTACCGGGATTATAACTTTCGTCCCTATAACTATCGGGGCCGTATGAAGATCGTCCCCTCCTGCCCGCGAGCTCTCTTCGCCTGTCCGTTTCCCTTGTTGCAAGTCCGCGCCTGTCATAACGGCGCACTCCTGAGCCATTAGCGCTTCTGGTAGTTCTCATAATTTCCTCCTTGTTTATTTGGTTTAGAAAAGCAGGTAGCCGCCGGAAAGTTTATGCCAGAAATATAATGCCCCTGCACATGTAATTAAACACAGTGACGACAATGGTTTCGTGGGCTGTTCATAAAAAAGATCGCGCGCCGGATAATCTGGCAAATGGAATTGTGTCCTCAATATGAAAACAATTGGGGAGCGTCGTCATCATCCGGCGAAAAAACTCAGCCATGCGAATGTGCCGTTCGCACGGGAACAAATTGAATGATCAAAAAGACAAAAACGTCGATGACAGGCTTCAGGATCGCAAAGATCAGGCAGAAAATAAATCCGCCGGCCAGCAGAATGAAATTTGCATTGTAGTGAAATTTAAATTTATGGATAACAAGCGAAGATCTGCTGCTGATACCGGTCAGGACAGACGTATCAATTTTGGGAACAATGCCGTGCTGATGCTTTTCTTCGCAGTACTTCAGGAACCCGAATTCCTGGTCGTAAGCGGGAATTTCAAAATTATTATTGCGGTAGCCATGCCTTGCAAATACAGCGCTGTATAAAACGGTGAATCCACGCAGAATCCCAAAGCCATAACCGCGGAAGAAATGCATGGCCTGGAAAACATGCATGCCTTCGTGTACAATATCGGCGAGGCATTGCGCGCGCGATTCATCAAACTTCCGGAGATAAATGCGGTAGCGGCTGAACGAATAGAACTGCGGCAGCGCCTGGGCAGTGACATAAGGCGCAATGATTGGCGTAAACCACGGCAATCCTTCATAAAAATCCACCCTGCTCCAGTCAATCGTGGGGTATAAATCTGCCAGCAGCTTCATGGTAGATGGAAGCGGCCTATGCTTTTGCAGGAAAAAATTATTCCTTATCGACTGCAGCATGCCCTCTGTCTGGTTCATATACACACCTGATTATATTCTCACCATGATAACAATCATCATAAATGCAAAGGATATGCCCTCCTCTGGCATAAGCCTGCAAATGGGACAGATGACCTCCGGTCAGGCATAAGCCGGCATTAACATGCATTGGGGTTTTCCGGGGAAACAAATATTCATTTGACAGTTTTTTATAGTAATTTTGAGTAACTCCTGATTGAGGCAAGCACCCCTATAAATTATTAGCATTTGCCTCCAGGCAAAAACTTTTAAACAGACCGCAATCGCTGACAAGGATCTAAGAAAATGCTCCTCGCCTGGCTTGCCGTCCTCTAAAGAATAAAGCTGCGCTTTTGGTTTTTACAACCGTAGCGTATAAACCTATAACCATGGAACGGCCTCTGGATGCGGAAATCTTTGAAACGGAAATAAACACGATGTGGTTTGAGGAAAGCGGCATTCTATGTTCGATTGAAAAACCCGTGACACTGACCGTGGAAAACTTTAGCACCGCGTTTGCGGTCATGCAGCGCATCACAAAGGGCAAAAGGTTTTGCCTTATGAATGACCTGCAAACCGTATCGGCTCCTGATAAAGAGGTGCGTGATCTGATTACACGGTTAATGCTGACTGCCGTAATTGCGCAAGCGCTGATAACGCCCTCGATGTTTTCAAAAATGATCGCAAACATTTATCTGGCACTTAAAAAACAGCCCTTTCCCATAAGAATGTTTAACACGGAACGGGAGGCGAGAGTGTGGTTGAAGCAATTTTTAGAGAAGACAAATGCAAAATGAGCTGGTAACCCCTTATTTAAAGATCTGGATTGAAGGTGGCATCCTTTGTTGCGTTTATGCTGACAAATTGTCAATCGACCTGGAGGTGGCAAAAAAATGTGTAGCCGACCGGATTGCTTTCGTTGAAGGGCGAAGCTATGCATGCATGATTGACATGCGTGGGATCCACATGGTTTCAAAAGAAGCGCGGGATTATTTTGCAGACGAAGGAAGCACGTTGATTACGGCAGGCGCACTGATCATCGGTAACCCATTAACCAGGATGCTTGGCAATATTTTTTTGCAGGTAAGCAAGCCGAAAGTGCCCCTGCGGCTTTTTTCAGATGAGAAAAACGCGATGCAATGGTTGAAGAAGCAGGAATATAAAAGTGCGGTATTGAAATGAAGCAGAAGGATGAAAAATAAATATTTTGCCAGCTGGGCACTATATACTGCCGGGGTAATCCTTGTGGTGGCTCTTGTGTGGATGTTTGCGAAAAACAAGTTCTTTCCGGCAATTCCGGATAATTTCACGTACCGGGCAAATATTCTCAGCTATGATAATTTATTTGATACACTAAAAAAAGATTTCAGCGGAGAGATTTTTTCAAAAACAAAGTACAGCTACGCGGTAGAGAAAAAATCCGGGAATACGCTCCTTATCCGGAATATTTTTGATGTGCGTAAACCCGGAGGTGAGCCTATTTTCGAGGTGCAGCGGCTGTACGGAATAGACCAGGCCACCGGAAGACATGTTACGGGTTATGGAGACAGGGACCGGGAAGGTTATCTGTTTGCGCCGAAAAAAGCTGCCCAGGAATTCACTTACTGGCACATTAATTACAACGCCCCAGCGCAAATGAAATTCCGGGGCACAGAGGAAATTGAAGGATTGCCGGTCTACCGGTATGAATGCAATTATAAAGCAGACCAGACTACAGAACTAAGCCACTTGCCCGGAGTGCCGACCGAAAGAGGCATTGAGGTGGATGTCAATCTCCGGCTTTGGGTGGAACCCACTACTGGCTACCTGGTGAAATATGAAGACAGGACGATCGCGTGGTATTATGATATGAAAACCAAAAAGCGCATCCACCCCTGGAACCGCTTTCATAACCAATTTGAAGAAACCAGCATCAGCCAGCATGCGCAGATCGCCCTGCTTGCCAAAGAACGCGCTATATGGCAAAATATTTATTTCCCGCTCAGCATGGCGTTCCTGTTCGCCATCGTACTTTTTGTGGGCTATCATTCTGACCGCAAAAGCTCCTGGCGCCCTTATATTGCTATGGGCCTGATTTTGGTCGTGGGTATCACCAGTTCCATCCTGCTTCGCCAGTTTCTTGTGAAAAGCGAAAAGGCGCGTCAGAATACAACGTTTAATCATGATTGCGAATCCCTCCGTACGAACATACAGCAGGAGCTGGAACGCAGTATGGACGCATTAAATTCCGTGAAAGCGAATTTTATTATTCATAAGAATCTGACAAGGGATCAATTTGATATGGCCGTCAAGGAATCGCTCAAAAGAATTGAAAATATAAAAGTCATGGGATGGATTCCGATGACGCGCAGGGCAAGTCGGGAAACAATGGAAAAGAAGGCGCGCGAGGAAGGAATTGCCGGATTCCGGTTCACGGAATTGAAAAACGGAGAAATTGTGCGCGCCAGTGCAAGGGATATTTATTTCCCGGTTTATTATGTTGCGCCCGACGAAAACAACCATTTGGCGTTTGGATTTGACCTCGGAAGCAATTATGCACGGAAACAGGCTCTTGACAAGAGCGCCGCCATTGGAGAAATCGTCGCTACCGAACCGCTCACACTTGTCCAGCAGCTGGGCGAAAAAAACAATATTGCGTTTCTGCTCGTTCTCCCGCT
>DATDOQ010000244.1:0-4339 GCA_035293205.1 Bacteroidia bacterium | reverse complement strand
AGGGGGTAAAATATTTTCTGCGGCAGGTGGATACTTATCTTTTGAAGATCAATAAGACGGCGGAGGATACGTTGTAAAGCCGAATCAGTAACTTCGCAGCTTACTTTTTATTATGGCTCCCCAACGAACAAACCGCGGCGCAAAAAGTCCTTTTAAGGGCACAGGCGTTGCAATGGTTACTCCTTTTAAATCCGACCGCACCATTGACCTGAACGCGCTTACAAAAGTCATTAAACATATTCTTAACGGAAAATGCGAATACCTCGTGGTTATGGGCACGACAGGTGAATCGCCCACGCTTTCAAAAGAGGAGAAGAAGCAGATTTTAGCGCATACAATTGAAGTTGTGGACGGTCGCGTACCGGTGGTTTACGGCATTGGTGGCAATGATACTTCGGATGTCGTGCATAATCTTGTTACCACCGACCTCATTGGCGTTTCAGGAATCCTTTCCGTTTCTCCTTACTACAATAAACCCAACCAGCGGGGATTATATGAGCATTACAAGGCCATTGCCGAAGCTTCGCCGCTGCCGGTCATTTTATACAATGTTCCGGGACGCACCGGCATGAACATGACGGCAGAAACGACGCTGAAAATAGCATATGATTTTCCACGAATCACAGCTATTAAAGAGGCTTCCGGGAATTTCGAACAGATCATGACCATTCTTGGATTGCGGCCAAAAGATTTTCTTGTCATTTCGGGCGACGACCTGATCACGCTTCCTATGATCGCGTGCGGGGCGGATGGGGTTATTTCCGTTATCGCAAACGCTTTTCCAAAACAATTTTCCGACATGGTGCGCCTCGCCCTCACAGGTGATTTCAGCAAAGCGAAAATTCTGCATTATGACCTGATGAAGATCACGCAGTTGATTTTCGCGGATGGAAGTCCGGGTGGCGTGAAAGAAGCCCTCGACATGCTGAAAATCTGCAAGCCATTTTTACGTCAGCCGCTTCATTCTGTGAATGAGAACGTCCGGCTTGCAATCCGCAAGGAAATGCGCCGTGCCGGGCGATAATCCCCGATTTTCAGCATTTCCGCCCTGGGGCAGGCTGTTTTCTTTTGATAAACAGGAATATAATCACGAAATTTGATCCTGAACCCTCTATTGAATAAAGCGGTTAAAGGCCCATTACCAATCTAAATTCTTTCATGAAAAAAAACACCAATCTGCTGATCGCTGCCTTTTTGATAGCGGTGAGTAACCTTTTGCACGCCCAGGCCAATCTGAATGTGCAGTTTCGCGCGCAACTTACTTATCCGGGTCAGACCTGCGCCAATATTTGTGGTTATACGGATTCACTCGGAAATGAATACGCGCTTGTCGGGGCGTCGCAGGGAATGTCCATTGTTGATGTCACCAATCCATCCTCCCCCAACGAAATAACGCAGATACCGAATATTGATGATCTCTGGAAAGAAATTAAAGTTTACAGGGGATTTGCTTATGTAACTACAGAAGGTGGCGGTGGACTTCAGATCGTCGATTTGCATCCGCTTCCATCGGCAACGCTGCCTTACCAAAGCTATACGGGCGACAGCGCGATCTTCAACCAGCTTAATTCCATTCACGCGTTGCATATTGATACAACCACTGGATACTGTTATCTGTTCGGAACCAATCTTTTCAGTGGGGGCGCTGTGGTGCTGGACCTGAACGCTGATCCGTATAATCCAACTTATGCGGGCAAATACGACCAGCTCGGTTATGTGCATGATGGCTATGTGGATAATGATACCTTGTTCGCCGGCCATATTTACGACGGATATTTTGCGGAAGTGGACATGACCAATAAAGCGAATCCGGTTGTACTTGGAATTCAAACTACACCAACCGCCTTTACGCACAACACCTGGCGCAGCGATGACCACAAGTATGTATTTACGACGGATGAAAATACCAATTCATATCTCGCCGCATTCGACGTCACCGATCCGCAGAATTATGTGGAAATGGACCGCACGCAATCTTACCTGCCCGGTTCCGGCTCCATCGTGCACAACACGCATATCCTGCAGAACTGGGCGGTCACGGCGTGGTACAAGGATGGATTTGTGATCACCGATGTAACGCGCCCGCAGAACCTGGTGCATGTCGGGTATTATGACACGTATAATGGCGGAGGCAGCGGATTCACGGGCGCCTGGGGCGTATATCCTTATTTCCCTTCAGGCACTATAGTTGTGTCAAATGTCAACGAGGGACTTTTTGTTTTTACCCCAACCTACGTGCGCGCATGCTACCTGGAAGGAAATGTTACGGACAGCATCTGCGGAACACCAATCCTGGGAGTTGTGGTGAAAATTTCCACTGTGAATGATTCTTCTTACACCGATATTTCCGGTGATTATGCATTCGGAACGGCAACACCGGGAACCTATGATGTTACATTCTCGAAACCAGGTTACCAGACAAAAACATATGCTAACATCATTTTCGCGCCGGGGGCGGTTAATACGCTGAACAATGTGCAACTGTTTTCGCCGCTGGCAGTTCCAGTTACCGGCCAGGTTACAAATTCAACAAGTGGCAATCCAATGACCGGCATACCGGTTATGTTTGATAATCCGAATTACACGCTGAATTTTTTAACGGACGGCACCGGCAACTTCAGCAGCTGCAATGTTATTTCCGGAACCTATACTGTGGCCGCGGCTGAATGGGGATTTCAAACGTATTGCAACGCTGTAAATGTCTCTTCAATTAATCAAAATATTCCTGTTACCCTTTCACCCGGATATGAAGATGATTTCACATTCGACCTTGGCTGGATCACTTCCGGCACCGCTTCAGCAGGCGTATGGGAGCGTGGCGAGCCCCAGGGAACTACTTTTAGCTCAACACCGGCCAATCCGGATTTTGATGTGACGGGCGATTGCATGGATCAGTGTTATGTAACCGGCAACAGCGGCGGTTCATCGTCACAGGATGATGTGGACAATGGCTATACCATGCTTTCCTCGCCGGTATTTGATCTGTCCACCTATAATGATCCATGGATCCATTACGATCGCTGGTTCTTTAATGATGGCGGTAGCGGAAATCCAAATGATTCTATGGTAATTCGTTTAACGGACGGAGCAACAACCGTAACGCTGGAAAGCATTACACCGCTTTCAAACGGAAATTCTTCCTGGGTGCATAACGCGGTGCGGGTTGCCAGCTACTTTCCTTCGCTACCCGCTACCATGCGGATGATCATCATTGTGTATGATCTTATGCCGGGTCATCTTGTGGAAGGCGGCTTCGATGCATTCCTTGTGGTAGATTCGAATGCGATAAGCGTGCCGGCTCACTCGAATACGGCAATTTTGCAGGCTTATCCAAATCCTTTTAGTGGCACGACACAAATCAATTATACATTGCCTGCTTCACCTGAAAACGATGCTTATTTTGAGGTGCGCGATATCACCGGACGTTTGGTTTCCACGCACCCGGTGAATAATCAGCAGGGCAATATTACTATTGGTGAAGGTATGCCGGGAGGAATTTATTTCGTGCGTCTTATGATAGGCGGAATAATGACCGAAACCATCCGCGTTGTTAAATCCGAATAAGATTTTCGGACGGACGATTATTATCCTGTATGCTCAAAATCGGATTGACCGGTGGAATTGGCAGTGGCAAAACCACGGTTGCGAATGTTTTTCGCGCCCTCCGGGTTCCGGTGTTCGAAGCCGATGAGATCGCGAGGGAAATGCAGGAGCAGGATCAAAATGTCAGGTTACAGATTCGCGATGCGTTCGGCCCCGGAGTTTTTGAAAATGACACCCGGCTTGACCGCAAAAAGCTAGCTTCTATTGTTTTTAATGATCCGCAGCAACTGGAAAAGCTGAACGCCATTGTTCACCCCGCTGTCGGAAGAGCTTTTGCAGGTTTCTGCGAAGCGAATAAAGAGCACCCTTACGTCATTAAAGAGGCAGCCATACTTTTCGAAACCGGCCAGGAAAAAATGCTCGACGCGATGATCTGCGTAGCCGCCCCGGAAGCGTTGAGAATTGAAAGGGTGATGAAACGTGACCAGGTAATGGCCGCGCAGGTGCAGGCGCGAATGCAAAATCAATGGCCCGAGGCGGAAAAGGTGAAACGTTCGCAGTTTATTGTGGTCAATGATGAGCAGGAGTTTGTTTTGCCCCAGGTTTTAAAAATTCATGAAAATCTTTCCGGCGGACAACCTGTAACCAATTAAATTGAAAAAATAATTTTGTGGGAAATAAAGCGGCTGGACTTACTTTTCATTTCTTATTCCCAGCAGATCCTCAAAATCAAGTCGTTTTTCTATATTTACCCAACCCAATAACCTGTTTCTATGTCAAACCGTCGTAAATTTCT
>DATDOQ010000243.1:0-5423 GCA_035293205.1 Bacteroidia bacterium | reverse complement strand
CCTGCAGGTTTACCATGTGCTCGTCAACAGCCGCTTCCGCGTGCGATTGCATGCGCGTGTCAATGGTCGAATACACTTTTAAGCCATCACGATACAGATCGTAAGGCTTGCCATCGGGCCGCAAATGTTCGCTGCACCATTTTTTCAGAAAATTATCACGCAGGTATTCGCGGAAATAAGGACCCGGACCTTCATTATGACTTTCCGGGTTATACCGGATCGCTATTGGTAGATTCCTCAGCGAATCGTACCGGCTTTCGCTGAGATAGCCATTCTTCTTCATTTGAGATAGCACCACGTTCCGCCTTGTGAGCGCATCGTTGGGATTGAGTATGGGATTCCACCGCGACGGGTTCTGAAGCATTCCTACGAGCACCGCCGCTTCCCCGGTGGTTAATGAATCCTGGCTGGAAGAAAAGTAAACTTTTGCCGCCGATTTAATTCCGACTGCATTGAAGTTAAAATCGTATTTATTCAGGTAAAGCGCAATGATCTCTTCTTTCGTATACAGGCGTTCGAGGCGAATGGCAATGATCCATTCTTTGAACTTCTGAAAAACACGGTCTGTAAAAGATAATTTTTCCGCATCCCGGTGAAACTGCATTTTTGCGAGCTGCTGCGTAATGGTGGAGCCGCCGCCTTCCCTCCCTAAATGAAGGACTGCCCTGCCCAGTCCGCGCACATCAATTCCCGAGTGGTTATGATACCGCTCATCTTCGGTTGCGATCAGCGCTTCAATTACATCCTTATCAATATTTTTATACTTGACATTCACGCGGTTCTCCGCATAAAACCGTCCGAGCTCTTTGCGGTCTGAAGAATAAATAACTGTTGCCAGATTGCTCTCCGGATTCTGAAGCTGCGCGATATCGGGAAGGTCGGCAAACAACGCGATCCCCCCGATAAACAGGAACAGTCCGATGACAGGGGCCATGATGAGGAGCCAAAACCAGATCAGCAATCTTCTGAACTTTAGCCTGCTTTTAGAACCGCTTGTTGAATTTTCTTTTTGCATTTGATCCAAAAATACGCAAAATCAAAAGGAGGAAATTGTGAATAAGGATAAGTGTATATTATAAATGAATAAATGAGAAAGCAAACAGCCCCGCCACCTATTAAAATGGCAGGGCTGCAACGAAAATTTTTCCTATTGCTTCACAATGAGCTGACGGATCACTTCCCCGCTGCTCATATTGCGCACTTCCACAGAATAAACCCCTGCTGTGAAGTCACCTAGTCCGACGATCGTTTGTCCACTAAAATATTCTGTGTACACGATCTGTCCAAGCGAATTAGTAACATTTACTGCATGTTGCTGGTTGCGGTTCTCTCCAAGGTAAATGTGAACCAGTTCATTCGTCGGGTTAGGGAACATGGACACGCCGCCGAGAATATTTTTACTGATTCCTATCGCGGAGGAGACAATTTGAACATCATCCAGCCCGACTGTTGAACTATTTGCTCCGGTTCCACCACCGTCCGTTACAAAATAACGAAACGCGACGCTACAGGATGTAGCCCCGCTAAGTCCGCTTACGACACCTGCGAAACGTGTCCATGTATCGCCATTAACAGCAACGCTCGGGAATGAAGTCATGTCAAGATTTGGGTTCACAGCATAGACCAGGATTGAATAATCTCCGGTGCTAAACTCGTCAGTGCCTGGATTCATGCCTCCGTTCGGGCTTATCCAGCATTCAATATTGTCCGGATAAGTTGCACTGTTGTATGAGATCACCCAGAAAGCAATTGAATCGCCGTTGTTCAATGTCACAACGGGTGACATAATCCAGTCGCTGATTGTTCCTGAGCCGGCAGAGTCGGTTGCCTGGAAACTACTCTGGACAAAGGAGGTGGCGGTAGCACCCGTATGCGCAGGAATTCCAATGGATCCCGGGTCTCCCTGGTGCCACATATCCGAACCAAGCGGATTGCTCAAGTTTACCTGGCTCCACCCGGTGTTCAGAAGAAGAGCAAGACTGTCAAATGTCTGAGGGAATGTTTGCGCTGAAAGCGAGCTGGTCAAAAGCAGGTTTCCAACAATAATGGTTAGGTAGATTTTTTTCATTTTTATGGTTTTAGTTTAATGGTTTGGTTTTGCCAAAATAGCTAATTTTATTAATACCGGAACAATGGGTTAACACAAATCAATGTACAAATTCCATCGGCACATCGAACAATCGGCACATCCTCCCCGCCTACTGCCTACCTATTTTTACCGCCTACCTAAAGAGCTCCCTCATAACTTTCCCTCCCCCCGTCGCAACAGTAAATCCCATTAAGCACGCAACTGTTTTAGGAATATCGACCTGTTCATAGCTTGCATGAAGTGTGGCGCCCTGTTTGAAATCGGGTCCGGCGGCAATGAATTCAATATGCCGGCACCCTTCGCAATCGTCACCATGCCCGGTGAAACCGTCAGCTACACTATCCAGGTGCCTTCCATGATCGTTCGTGATGATCAATGTGGTTGTTCCGCTGTAGTTCGAATGATGCTGCAAAAAATTCCAGAGCGAATCCGCGTATTGATCGGTGCGCTGAATGCCCGCGAGGTAATTGTTCCAGTTTCCGGTATGCGCGGATACATCCGGCTCTGCAAAGTTGATCAGTAAAAGATCCGGCTCATGTGTTGATAGCACATCGATGACGCGCGCAAATGTTGCCGAATCATTCCGGTACCCGCTGAACGGTCCGGAAACCCCACAATCGTAAGCGGGCATGAATTGATTTTGCCACGCGTTATCCGAACAATTCGCCAGCACATACAATTTGTCTTTAGACGTGATGATCCACGCTTTTTCCTGTTGCTGACCTGTTTCTTTTCGCCAGTGCTGGAAAAAAGAAGGCTGCGCCGGAAGTTGGTTGCCGGAATTTTCCAGCGGCTCATAAATGCCGGTGCTGATTGCAGCATGCCCGGCGCTGGTCCATGTATTTCCGTTATTGCGGAAGTTGTTAAGAAACACACCCTGCTGTAAAAATGTATTCGCGCGAAACGGAATATACTGAAGGTTGCTGTCGCCCCAGGTTTCAGAATAACGGGGTCCGTCGATGACAAGGATCACAACATGTTTGGTGGCATAAACCGGCCGCGTTGGTCCATCCACCCGGCAGGTGGCGCAGCAGCAGGAAATCGAAACCGCGATAAAAAGAAAACGGATAATATTCACAGGATAAAAATTGAACTTATAAGTGAATACACTTCGCGATCAGGTCCGGTAAAATTTACTCTTCTGCTTTTTCAATACGGATTCCGGCATTTATCACGCCGGGCAGCTGCTCGATGCGCATCGCGTGTTCAACTTCCATGTGATATTTACCCGCAACGGCAAAACGTACATTCTTGCGGAAAATAAGCCGGCAATCATGGATATCGCCCTGGCCTCGTCCCAGCCATCTGCCAGACTCATCCATCAAAGGAAATTCGATCGTGTCATTACCCATTTTTCCGTTCGGAAATTTTGTGTGGAAAAAAACATAGATGTTCCTGAACGGGTATTCATCGGTGTTGCGGATGTTGAAATAGAAATTGTAACGGGATATCGTATCGGGTACCGTGAAATCAAATACCAGTTTTTGATTCATATCCCATACGCCTCCTTCCAGTTCCCTGTTCTCCTCGTACATCGCGTTTTCGTCGCAGGAAATTAAGCTGCTAAGCGTAAAAACAAGAGCCAGGATAGAAAGTAACCGGCGCATATTATTGTTTGGGTGGCTGGGGCGGTTGCGGACCCCTGTTGCCGCGCGGGGGATGATTCCGGTTTTTATTCTTGCCCGGGAAACCATGCGGACGGTTGGACTGCTGCGATGGTTTTTGTTGCGGATGCTGTTTGCCGGGTTGCGGTTTTTGCTGTGTGAGCCCCGACTGAGCCGGGGGCGGATTTTGTCCGGGTTTTCGCTGTGCTCCTGCCGGATTTTCACCGCTGCGTTTTTTCTTTTTCTTTCTTTTCTGATCGAAACGCGTCAGGCTATCCTGTCCAACCACATTTTCAAAATCCGGTTCCTGCTGCTTTTGTTCTTCCTTCGCCGTTTTGAATGCGCCCAGCTCAGCCGGCTTTTCGCCACGCTTGTTCAGTTCAATCAGCTCTTTCACGCGCTGCGCCGTTATCGGGATAAAAACATCCTGCTCATCGGCAAAGGAATAAAACATAAGGCCTTTGAAAATATCGGTCTTCTGATGACGGGCTTTTCCGCGCGTTGTTTCAATATCCAGTGGTTGTGGAAATTCTTTCAAGGCGTCGAGGTAGGAATCAAGCTCGTAATTGAGGCAGCATTTCAGTTTCCCGCACTGGCCGGCGAGCTTTAATGGATTGAGCGAAAGCTGCTGGTAACGCGCTGCCCCTGTTGTCACCGACCGGAAATCGGTCAGCCAGGTGGCGCAGCATAATTC
This sequence comes from Bacteroidia bacterium, assembly GCA_035293205.1. Lineage (GTDB taxonomy): Bacteria > Bacteroidota > Bacteroidia > Palsa-965 > Palsa-965. The sequence continues at coordinate 1,036 of DATDOQ010000243.1, read as the reverse complement.
TCTTCCGCAGGAACCGATCCCGCCGAGACGGGCAGCTTCCTGCCGTGCCCCGATCTGGCGCATCTCGATCCGTATGCGAAACTGCTCCGCAAGAATTTTGATCAGTTCCCGGAAATCAACACGCTCATCAGCGGTGTAATAAAAAATAGCTTTTGTTTTATCGCCCTGGAATTCTACATCGCTGATCTTCATCTGCAGGCCCAGGTCAGAAGCGATTTTCCGGGCGCGCATCATCGTGGTCTGCTCCAGCAACTGCGCTTCTTTCCATTTATCAATATCGGCCGGCTTGGCCTTGCGGTAAACTTTTTTGAGCGTAGGATCATCAGGACGAATGCCTTTTCGTGTCAGTTGCATCCGCACGAGCTCACCGGTGAGTGAAACAGTTCCGATATCGTGACCAGGCGAGCCTTCTACGGCGATCACTTCTCCGGTCATGACGGGCAATTCTGTTGTTGTCCGGAAAAATTCTTTCCGGCTGTTTTTAAATCGCACTTCCACCACGTCAAACGGCTTTTGCCCCGAAGGCAATTCCATATTGGCCAGCCAGTCGAATACGTTCAGCTTATTGCAGCCGCCGGTGCCGCAGGAGCCATTGCTCCGGCAACCCGATGGAACGCCATTCACCACCGTACTGCATCCCCTGCCCGTGGAACAACCACCGCATCCCATATCTGCTTGAATTCTAAGAGGTTTAATTAAAAAAACAGCAAATGAACTGTTTCATTTTGCCTTACTAACAAAAGTACGCAAAAGCCCAGACATTCCTTTGCTTCCAACCATCCATCGGATAAATTCTGCTGAACAGAATTGTTACTTTTTCATAACGACTCGCTGTTCCTGACTATTTTTGCCGCATGGATACAGATGGACGCAAGCAACACTGGGAAAAAATCTACCGGACAAAAAAACCGGATGAGGTAAGCTGGTTTCAGCCGGTTCCCAAAACGTCACTGGATTTCCTGGAGGAGTTTCACCTGAATTTGTCAGCTAAAATCATCGATGTCGGTGGTGGCGACAGCTTTTTTGTGGACAATTT